>CBFDAY010000058.1:0-11104 GCA_965602895.1 uncultured bacterium | reverse complement strand
CGGCATAGTTCCCCGAATTAGGGTTCATTGCGATAAGGTTAACGCCGAACGGTTTGTCGGTGAGCTTGCGGACGGCCTCCAACTGCTCCGTGAGTTTTTCCGGTCCCCACATCCCGGCGCTTGCCAGCAGGCCGTAGCCGCCCGCCTCCGAGACGGCGGCCACCATTTCCGGATTCGATATCCCCGCCATTGCGCCCTGGATTATGGGGTACTTGCATCCCAGCATTTCGGTGATAGGATTCATTGCATCATCTCCATAGAGAAATCCCCCCTTTCTTAAAGGTGGGAAGGGGGGGATTTCTTTTTAGTATGCCTTCTCCAATATCGTTATGACCATGGCGGCTTCTTCGAGGCCGATGTTGCCGCCGCCATTTTCGGCGAGCGCCAGGCGCGCGCCTTCGACCTGCCGGTCGCCGCATTCTCCGCGAAGCTGCCACACCAACTCGCAGAGCTGGGCCGTTCCCGTGGCTCCGATGGGGTGCCCCCGCGACTCCAGGCCGCCGCTGGTGTTGATGGGGAGTTTGCCGCCGAGCTTGGTCGCGCCGGATTCGGCGAACGGGCCGCCCTCGCCCTCGGGGCAGAACCCCATGCACTCGGTCTGGACGAGTTCGCCGAAGGCGGTGGCGTCGTGCACCTCCGCGATGTCGATGTCTTCGGGCCCGACACCGGCCATCTCGTAGGCCTTGCGGCTGAGCCTGTTGCCGAGATCTTCTTCATCGATACCCCTGTCGCGTCCGGACCCGAGAGCGCAGGCCCTGATCTTGACGGGTCTTTCCGCGCCGATCTTTTTCATATAGTCTTCCGAAGCGACGATCGCCGCCGCAGCGCCGTCGCCCACGGGCGAGCACATGGGACGCGTGAGCGGATACGAAATCTCCGGCGCCGCGAGGACCTCCTCGACGGTCATGTCCTTTTGATATTGCGCGTAAGGATTCATCGAGCTATGGAAGTGGTTTTTTGCCGAAATAATGGCGAGCTGCTTCTGTGTCGTACCGTATTTGTCCATGTGCATGCGCGCGGCCATGGAATAGATGTCCATGAATGCGCTCCGGCTTTTGCCTGCGCCGCCTTTGCCTGCGTCTTTTGCGCCCATCTTGGCCTTTTGCTCTTCCTGCGCTTTCATCATAGCCTGAAAGGCCTCCATCAATTCAACGTCGGTCGAAGCCCAGAAGACTGCGAAAGCTTTTTTCTTATCCTCCATGAAAAGCTTTTCCATGCCGAGCGCCAGCGCGACGTCGTACATGCCGGAGGCGACGCCCATCCACGCGCCGTAGAAGGCCGAAGAGGCCGACGCGCAGGCGTTCTCGATGTTCATGATGGGTATCGCGTCGATTCCGAGGGGACGAAGCACGACCTGCCCGCGGATGCCCTCCTGGCCGGTCACGAGACCCTGGGCGGCATTGCCGACCCACGCGGCCTCCAAATCACCCTTGTCAACGCCTGCATGCTCGAGGGTGTTTGTGACCGCCTCTTCCACAAGCGATTTCATATTACGGTCCAGATACTTCCCGAACCGGGTCATTCCTGCGCCTATCACAAATGCGTCTCTCATCATTCCACAGCTCCTTTTTTGCAGATATCTTAGTCTGTTCGGTTGCCGAGGACTTAGCCGGGGTCTCTGGCCATGGCGATTTCCACATAATGCTATTACATTTGGCCTCGGAAATCAAGAAACGATTCGCCGGAGAACCGTGTTGCAGATTTTTCGGCAAAATGGTATTATAAAACAATGAAAAAAGGGATTGTTGTGCTCGGCGCTACCGGATCGGTCGGCCGAAATGCCCTCGCGGTGATAGATTCGCTCCGCGAGCGTTTTCATGTTGTCGGGTTGACCGCGAATACGAATTCTTCATTGCTCGGGGAATTCGTGCGGCGGTATCGCCCTCAATACGCGGCCCTTGCGGATGAAGCTCACGCGCAAGAGCTGCGCTCGAATTGTCCCGCCGAAACCCGGGTCTTGGCGGGAATCGATGGTTTGCTCACGGTGGCCTCGGCCCCCGAAGCCGATGTGGTGCTCTCGGCGATAGTCGGGGCGGCCGGACTCCGGCCGGTCCTCGCGGCCGTGGAAAGCGGAAAGACCATTGCCCTGGCCAATAAGGAGCCGCTGGTCATGGCCGGAGCGATCATCACGGAGCAGGCGCACAAGCACGGCGTGGAGCTGCTTCCGGTCGACAGCGAGCACAATGCGATATTCCAGTGCCTTTGCGGAAACAAGAACCAGAAGGTTCATAAGATAGTGCTAACCGCCTCTGGCGGCCCGTTTTACAACGAAAGCCCGGAAGTCCTCAATAATGTGACTCCCGAGCAGGCGCTGGATCATCCTACGTGGGATATGGGGAAAAAGATCAGCGTCGACTCGGCCACTTTGATGAACAAGGGGCTCGAAGTCATAGAGGCGCATTGGCTCTTCGGCGTCGATGTCGACAGGATAAAGGTTGTGATTCATCCGTCCAGCGTGGTCCACTCAATGGTCGAATTCGTCGACGGCTCCATAATCGCCCAGTTGGGCCAAAGCGACATGAGGTTGCCCATCCAGTATGCGCTCACGTATCCGGATCGGATGGAGTCGGCGGTGGATAGGCTCAGCGTTACCGAGGTTTCGCCGCTCGAGTTCTTCAAGCCATCCTTCGAGAAGTTCCCGTGCCTCAGGCTGGCATACGAGGCCGCCCGGGCGGGGGGGACTATGCCTGCCGTGCTGAACGCGGCGAACGAGGTTGCCGTGGACGAATTTTTGAATCGAAGGCTTGGCTTTTGCGAAATACCTGAAGTTATCGAACGTGTTATGAACGAGCATACGCCTGCGGCCGAGCCCACGCTCGAACAGGTGCTGGCCGCCGACGCATGGGCTCGCAATCAAGCGGAGAGCGTCCAAAGGAGTTCCCGGTGAATGTTTCTGCATCAGTTTTCGATTTCCTGATCGGCGCAGGGCGCTTCATCATCCTGCTTGGTATCCTTATATTCGTGCATGAGCTTGGACATTTCTTCGCGGCCAAGCTTAGCAACGTGTACGTCGTCAGGCTTTCGCTCGGATGGGGCAAGCGGCTGTTCGGTTTCAAACGAGGCGAAACCGACTACTGCATTTCCAGAATCCCCATCGGCGGCTACGTTAAGATGGTGGGGCAAGAGGACCTGCCCAGGGACGAAGAAGAGGCGCTGGCGGCCGAGCCGGATCTGCCGGATGTACCGCCGGAGAGAAGATTCAACAACCAGCCGTTAAAGAACAGGATAGCTATCAGCGTCGCGGGCCCGCTGATGAATCTGCTCTTCGCGTTCCCCGTGCTGTGGCTGGTATTCACAATCGGCATCTGGATACCCGTCTATGCAAAACACACGCGGATCGGAACGGTCTACGAGGGCTCGCCCGCCGAGGCGGTTGGCATAAGGCCGGGCCAGCGCATCCTGTCGATCAATGGTGAGCCGGTCCGCAAATGGGAGGATGTACAGCTCAAAATCTTGACAAGCGAGGATCAGCCGCTTGACATCGAGTTGGAGGATATCTCGGGCGAAATAACTCACATCACGGCGGCGCCCTCCTGCGAAGAAGGCTCCAGCAGGTCGACGCTGGGCATAGAGCCGCTCATCGCCGAAGCCGTCACGTCTGTTTTCCCGGGAATGCCGGCGGAAAGGGGCGGGCTCAAAGAAGGGGACATAATTCTTTCCTATGACGACAACCCGCCGAACAATGAGAGTTTGGGCAAACTGATTGAAGTTGTCAACCAGAGCGCCGGCCGGTCGATGACGTTCACCGTGCTCAGGGACAAGAGTGTTAAAAGGGTCACGCTGGTCCCCGAAGAAGTAAGCGTTATAGAAGGAATCGCGTTCAGCAAGAATATCGTTGCATATACCGAGAGCGGAGCCGCGGACGAGGGAGAATCGTCGGGCGACACGCCGGCGCTGCAGCGGGGAGACGTGGTTATTGCCGTCAGCGGGCAGCCTCTGGCGGGCGAGGACCTCGAAAATTATCTCACCGGCTCCATCTATGATTACAGCGGCAAGGAGATTGAACTCAGGATCGAGAGGCCCCGGGGATTTATGCGCGAACCGCAGGTGTTCGAGACAACGGTTGCGCTTGCCCGCACCGGAAGAATAGGGGTCAGCTTTTCCCCCGTGGTATTTGAGAAATATGGGCCTGCGCGGGCATTTGCCAAGAGCATTGATGCCTTTGGCTATTCCTTTGGGCTGACGATGAAGACCCTTTATTTCCTGGTGTCGGGCAAGGTGAGCACTAAAGAGATGGCGGGCCCCATCGGTATCGCGGTCATGACGGAGAAAAGCCTCGAGATGGGTATCGGATACTATCTCAACCTCGTCGCATTCATTACGATCAATCTTGCGATAATAAATCTGCTGCCCATACCCATGCTGGACGGCGGCATGATTCTTCTCGTGCTCATCGAGGCGATTCGCCGAAAGCCGCTGGAAGAGAAATTCCAGATCATGTTCCAGAAAGTGGGGATCGCCTTCATCTTGTTTATCATCCTCGTGGCTACGTACAATGACATATTGAGGGCCGTCAGACTTTTCTTCGGCGGCGAGTTTCTGGAGTAGCCTAACCCGGCCGACTTTTTTCCTATAAGAAAATGCAGAGGCGAAAGACAAAAACCGTCTATCTGGGCGGGCTGCCCATCGGGAGCGGGCATCCGATCTCGATACAGTCGATGACCAAGACCGACACGCGCGACGCCGTCGCGACGATCAACCAGATCGGGCGACTGGAGCAGGTGAGGTGTGAGATCGTGCGGGTGGCCGTGCCCGACGCCGAGGCCGCCGACGCCCTCAAGATCATCAAACGGCGGGTTTCGATTCCGCTGGTGGCCGACATCCATTTCAATTATCGTCTGGCCCTCAAGGCCATAAAGCATGGTGTGGACGGCCTGCGTATCAACCCGGGCAACATCGGCGCGCGCGCCAATGTCGAGAAAGTCGTGGGCGCGGCGGCCGACGCCGGTATTCCAATCCGAATCGGGGTCAACTCCGGCTCGGTCGAGAAGGAGTTCCAAAGCATTATCAAGGGCGGGGGAGAGGAGCTTGTCGAGACGACTGCGCAGGCGATGGCTCAGAGCGCATTGAAACACATTGGAATACTCGAAAAGCTGAAATTCGGAGGCGTCAAGGTCTCACTGAAATCCTCCGACGTGCGGACGACCCTTCGGGCCTATGAACTGCTCGCGCGCGAGTGCGACTACCCGTTCCACATCGGCATTACCGAAGCGGGTACTCTGCTCACCGGCGCCGTCAAATCCGCCGTCGGCATCGCCCTCTTGTTGGCAAAGGGGTACGGCGATACCGTCCGAGTTTCGCTGAGCGCGCCCCCGGAGCGCGAGGTCATCGTCGCGCGTACGATATTGCGCTCGCTCGGATTGCGCGAGGAAGGCGCCGAGGTCGTGAGCTGTCCGACTTGCGGTCGCTGCACCATAGACGTCGAGGGGCTGGCCGAGCAGGTCGAGGAAAAACTCGCCGGTATTGAGGAGGCCATAACCGTGGCCGTCATGGGCTGTGCGGTCAATGGCCCGGGCGAAGCCAGGCGCGCGGATTATGGTGTCGCCGGAGGACGCGGACAGGGCGTGATCTTCAGGCACGGAAAGATCGTACGCAAAAACGTGGATGAATCGAATATAATAGATGAACTGATATCGCAGATAAAGGAACTCGACTGATGCGTTGGAGCAAGGCATATATCCCGACAACGAAGGAAGATCCGGCCGAAGCGGAGGTCATAAGCCATAAGCTGATGCTGCGCGCCGGCATGATCAAGAAGGTCGGAGCGGGCATCTACACGCTCCTTCCGCTCGGGCTCATTGTCGCGAGGAAGGTTGAGCAAATAGTGCGTGAGGAGATGAACCGCATCGGCGCGCTCGAGCTGCTGATGCCCGCGTTGAGCCCGGCGGAGCTTTGGAAAGAGACCGGCCGATGGGACGTCTACGGCGAAGAGCTTATGCGGATGAAGGATCGCCACAAGCGTGATTTTGTGCTCGGGCCGACTCATGAGGAAATTGTCACCGACATGGTCCGCGGTCGCCTGCGCTCATATCGACAGCTTCCGGTTACCCTGTATCAGATACAGAGCAAGTTTCGCGACGAGATCAGGCCGCGCTTCGGCGTGATGCGAGGGCGCGAATTCATAATGAAGGACGCCTACAGCTTCAATCGCGACGAGGAATGCCTGGATAAAACGTATTGGGATATGCACGGCGCATACAATGCAATATTCCGCCGATGCGGGCTGAAGTTCAGGCCCGTCCTGGCCGACTCCGGCGCGATTGGCGGAGATGTCACTCACGAATTCATGGTGCTCGCCGGTACGGGCGAATCGCGGGTCATAAGCTGCCCGAGCGATGATTGCGCTTACGCGGCGACCGACGAGACTGCCGAATCCGTAATCGATAGAACCGGCGCCGACGGCGAGCCCGAGCCGATTGCGGAAGTACGCACACCCAACATGAAGACCGTCGAGGAAGTATGCTCGTTTCTGAAAACCGAGCCGAGCAATCTCGTCAAGACGATCCTGTACAAAAACGGCGACGAGGTGGTGGGCGCGCTCATCAGGGGGGATCGCGAGATATGCGAGCCCAAGCTGCTCCGCGCGCTTCGGACGGAGCTGCTGGCTATGGCCGACGCGCAAACCGTTCGCGGGGCCAGCGGGGCGGAGGTCGGATTCGCCGGGCCTGTGGGAATAAAGGGTGTCAGGCTGGTTGCCGACAAAAGCGTCATGGAAATGGCCAACTTCGTCACCGGCGCCAACAGGACCGACTATCACCTCACAAATGTCAATCCTGAACGCGACTTCTCGCCCGACGTCGTGGCCGATATCACGCTCGCCTCCGCCGGTGACAAATGCATACGCTGCGGGCGCGAGCTTACCGAGTACCGCGGCATTGAAGTGGGCCAGATATTCAAGCTGGGGAAAAAGTACAGCTCCGCAATGAACGCCTTGTTCACCGATGAGAAAGGGAACGAAGCGCCCTTTGTAATGGGGTGCTACGGCATCGGAGTCACGCGTACGGTCGCCGCATCGATAGAGCAGAACCACGATGAGAACGGTATCATATGGTCGCCCTCGATCGCGCCGTACCAAGTGTTGATCACGCCGATCTCCGTGCAGGATGAAGAGCTGATGTCGGTGGCCGAAAAGACATATTCGGAATTGTGCGGACGAGGTGTCGAGACGCTGCTGGACGACCGCGAGGAGCGTCCCGGCGTCAAGTTCAAGGACGGCGACCTGATAGGTATTCCCCTGCGCGTGACTGTCGGCTCGCGCGGGCTAAAGCGGGGAAAACTGGAAGTACGCCTCCGCAGGACGGGCGAGACCCACGAAGTCCCACTGGAAAACGCGGTGGAGAAGATAATGGAACTGTTGAATGAGGTCAATTGATGCGGAATGAGATCCCAAAAGTCTACGAATCCCATGCCATCGAGGAAAAATGGTACAGCTTCTGGCTTGAGAATAACTTTTTTCATTCAGAGCCCAACCCCGAAAAGAAACCTTATTGCATAGTCATCCCACCGCCGAACGTGACGGCCCAGCTTCACATGGGGCACGCGTTCAACAACACGATACAAGACATTTTCATACGCTACCATCGCATGATCGGCGAGGAGGCCATGTGGATGCCCGGCACCGACCATGCAGGCATCGCCACGCAAAATGTCGTAGAGCGGTTCCTTGCAACAGAGGAAGGCTCCACGAGGCACGACCTCGGCCGCGAAAAGTTTGCCGAGCGCGTGTGGGAATGGAAAGAGCGGTATGGCTCGACTATCATAACCCAGCTCAAGCGCCTGGGATGTTCCTGCGACTGGGACCGCGAGCGGTTCACAATGGACGAGGGCCTCTCGCGCGCGGTGATTGAGGTATTCGTCAAGCTTTACGAAAAGGGCCTGATATACCGCGGTAAGTACATCATCAACTGGTGTCCTCGATGCCTGACGGCGCTCAGCGACGAGGAGGCCGAGCACGAGGACCACGAGGGAAGCCTCTGGCATATCAGGTATCCCCTGAAGGATTCAGATGACTACATCGTAGTTGCGACGACGCGTCCGGAGACGATGCTCGGCGACACCGCCGTGGCCGTGAACCCTTACGATGAGCGCTATCGCGACCTCGTCGGCAAAGCCGTCATATTGCCCGTGATCGGACGCGAGCTGCCGATTATCGCCGACGAACATGTCGATCCCTCTTTCGGCACAGGGCTGGTCAAGGTTACCCCGGCGCACGACCCGAACGACTACTGGATCGGACATAGGCACGACCTCGACTTCGTGAATGTGCTCAACGTGGATGCCACCCTCAATGAAAACGCCGGTCCGTACAAGGGCTATGAAAGGTTCAAGTGTCGCGAGGAGCTGGTGGAGGAACTCAAAGAAAAGGGGCTGCTCGAAAAGGTCGAGCCGCACAGTCACGCCGTGGCGCACTGCCAGCGCTGCCGCACCATCCTTGAGCCGTACCTGTCGGAGCAATGGTTTGTCAAGGTAAAGCCGTTGGCGGAGCCGGCGCTCAAGGCCGTCCTCGACGGCCGCATCAAGTTCTATCCCGAAAAGTGGACGAAGGTGTACGTCACGTGGATGGAGAACATACGCGACTGGTGCATCTCGCGCCAGCTATGGTGGGGACATCGGATACCGGTCTATTACTGCGATGACTGCGGCCACATGATGGTCAAGGTCAACGCGCCGGAGGTATGCGAAAAGTGCTCCTCCGGAGCTGTCCGCCAGGACGAAGACGTGCTCGATACGTGGTTCTCCTCGTGGCTGTGGCCTTTCAGCACCATGGGCTGGCCCGAGAAAACGCCGGAGCTGGATTACTATTATCCCACTCAGCTCCTGGCCACGGCCGCGGAGATCATATTCTTCTGGGTGGCCCGCATGATAATGGCGGGCATCGAGTTTATGGACGACATCCCGTTTTCCGACGTGTACATCAACGGGACCGTTCGCGACAAGATCGGGCGAAAGATGAGCAAGTCCCTCGGCAACGGCATCGACCCGCTGGAAATGATCGAGAAGTACAGCGCCGACTCCGTCCGCTTCTCTCTGCTGATGCTGGCCTCGGAAGGGCAGGACATAAATCTGGCCGAGAGCCGCTTCGAGATGGGACGAAATTTGTGCAACAAGATATGGAATGCGTACAGGCTGCTTGCTATGAACATAGGTGATGAGCCCATGGGGCCGAGGCCGAAAGATGTGGCCGACATGCCCGGGGAGGAACTCGCAGACCGTTGGATCAAAAGCAGATACTACCAGACCGTCGGCGCCGTTACGGAAGGCTTGGAGAAATATCGGCTGCACGACGCCCTCGCTTCGATCTATGATTTTTTCTGGCACGACTATTGCGACTGGTACCTGGAACTTATCAAAGGGCGCGTAGGACGTGATTCCAATTCTGAATCGAAAAAGATTCCCCTGCAGATTGCGGTCGGCGTTATGGAAGGCTGCATGCAGCTCTTGCATCCGTTCATGCCATTCATTACTGAAGAGATCTGGCAGGCGGTCGACGGGCACGATGCCGAGAGCATAATGACAAGCGCCTGGCCCTCAAGGCGCGACGAAGCCGTCGATTCCGGGGCCGAAGCCGACATGAAGCTGCTGCAGGAGAGCATCAACGCGATCCGCAACATCAGGGGCGAAATGAGCATACCGCCGCGCAAGAAGGTCAGCGTGGTCTTTAGGCCTGAGAACGGTCGGGTCGCCGGGCTGCTGGACAGGCATCGGAAATATATCGCCGACTGCGCCGCGACCGATGAGATAACCATAGCGGCGGACGCGGAAATTCCCACACCCGCCGCGAGGGCGTTCCCTCTGGGAACCGAGATACATGTGCCGCTTGCCGGAATCATAGACATCGACAAGGAAAGGGAGCGCCTCGAGAAGGCGCTAGCCAAAGCTGAATCCGAAATCGTTTCGCACGACAAGAAGCTTTCCAATGAGAAGTTCCTTGCCAAAGCGCCGGCCCATGTGGTCGAAATGACGCGCAACAGGCAGGATGAGTTGAAACAAAAGTGTGAAAAGCTAAGCGAAAGCTTGAGTCAGCTCGATGAATAGCATGGCAGGGGAATTGCCGCTTGCCGCGTGATGTCTCTTTTTACGGAGGGGGGAGACGAAATGAAGACCGAATGCGTGCGTTGCCACAAGTCAATTGACACGGTACAGGGGTACAAGTTCAGCCCCAACGAATACGTCTGTATGTCCTGCTACGATGAGTTTAAGGCGGAGAGGACGGCAAAGGCGAAAAAGCAACACAAGAATCCTCTCCTCGACAAGTTCGGGACCGAACCTGCGCCGACGGCCAAGGCCCAACAGCCCCAGCAGGCGCAACAGCCTCAACAGGCCCCCGCCCGACCTGCGCCGCCTCCGCCGTCACAGCCCTCGCCTCCCAGGCCGCCGGAGTCGGAGATGTTCGCGCCCAAGGCGCCTCCGCAGCCCGCAGCTGCTCCTGTCGGCGCTCCAAAACCCGCCTCGCCAAAGGCGCCCCCCTCGGCCGATATCTGCGATGTCTGCCAGAAACCCATAGCCGATTTCAAGGTGCCGCTCAAGGGAGGCAAGAAGGTCTGCATGGGATGCAACGACATCCTGCGCAGTGTTGCGAAGTCGATGGTCCTCAATTTCCAGTGCCCGCACTGCGGCAAGGATATCCAGTTGACAGAAGATTGAGAACGCGCTCGGGAACCACCTCGCGCTCCGGGGTCCCCCTCAGGAATGCCTCCTGTCATATTCAGCCTTGCGCTCAAGCACCTGCTTCAGCCCCGGAATCCCGCCGGTTCCCTCCCTTTCGCATACGAACGAAGCGGCGCAGCACGCAAAGCGGGCGGACTCGACGGGGTCTTCGCATTGCTCCAGTCGAACCAGGAAGGCCGCGGCGAAAACGTCGCCCGCACCCGTGGGATCGATTTCGTGTATCCGGTGCGCCGCCACGTGTATTATTCTGCCTTCGAGAAATAATTCGGCGCCTCTGGCGGCCTGCGTGACAATGACAATCGAGGTGAGCGGCGCGATGCTCTCGGCAAAGGCGTAGGGTTCATCCAGGTCAAGCTCGCTGAATATGACGGCATCGGCGAGAGGCACGATTGACTCCGCATTTTCCCAGCGTCTTTTCCCTATTCTTCCCGCCTCG
>CBFDAY010000057.1:0-11233 GCA_965602895.1 uncultured bacterium | reverse complement strand
CTAATGCATGGTTGATAAGGACGGGGGCAGCCGCCTCAGGCTGCCCTCAAAATCGAAATCCCCCCTTTGCTAAAGGGGCGATTTCTAAAAATTGAAGCGACAGCCTTACTTGATGAAATCCAGCCTTACGCCGGCGCTTCCGCTTCGGTTTTCCTTTGCTTCTTCTCCGCCTTCTTTTTCTTTTCCTCGCGGAGGATGCGTTGGGTCTCGGCGATTTCGTCGGGGGTGACGCCCTGCCTGCGGCGCTCCATGCGTTCCATGACCTCCTGAAAACGGATACCCTCGGCTGCGCTGATCCACTCTAGCTGTAACCGATCTTTCCGGATGCCGAGCTTTTTCATTTTCTTCCACATCTTGCCGATGCGGCGGTCGGTCCAGTGGTTGGCGTCGATGTAGTGGCAGTCGCCGATGTGGCAGCCTGAGACCAGCACGACCGGCGCCCCCTTCTCGAAAGCGCGCCAGACGAATTTCTCGTGCACCCTGCCGGAGCACATCATGCGGATCAGGCGGCCAGTGGGCGGATATTGCAGCCGCGACACTCCCGCGAAGTCGGCCCCGGCGTATGAGCACCAGTTGCATGCGAAGATGACGGTCCGCTCGGCCGGATCTTCCTCCAGGATAGCGTCGATCTGCGCCTCGATCTGTGCGTCGGTGAAGTGGTGCATCTCGATCGCGTCGGCCGGGCATTCGGCGCTGCATGTGCCGCATCCCGCGCATGCGGCGGTGGTGACGACGGCGGGCGTCTTAGCGTGAGTATCCACGCTGATCGCGTTGTATGGGCACACCTTGGCGCAGATGCCGCAGGATGTGCATTTTTCAGGGTCGACCTCGGCAGTGATGGACTCCACCTTCAGTCGGCCGGGATTCATCAGCCGCATCGCCCGCGCGGCGGCGGCGGAGGCCTGCGTCACGGATTCGCGGATGTCCTTGGGCCCTTCGGCGCAGCCTGCGAAAAAGACGCCGCGCGTGGCCGAATCCACCGGCTGGAGCTTGGGATGCGCCTCGAGGAAAAATCCCTCCGAGGTCCGCTGCAGCGTCAGCATCTCCTGGATGACGGCCGTGTCCTCCGGCGGCTGGAGCGCTACGGCGAGCACGACAAGCTCGGCCTTATGCGCCTCGATCTCGTTGGTTGCGGTATTTTCGACCATGAGGATCAGGTTCTGGCTCTTGGAGTCCTCCTTGATCGAGCCGGGCAACCCGCGGATGTAGCGTACGCCCGTGCCTTTGCTGCGTCGGAACAACTCTTCGAAACCCTTGCCGAAGGCGCGTATGTCGATATAAAAGACCTTGACATCGATGTCGGGATAGTGTTCCTTGAGCATCAGCGTACTCTTGATCGTGTTCATGCAGCATATATTCGAGCAATACGGCTGGCCGCGCCGCTGCGATCGCGAGCCGACGCACTGGATGAATGCGACCGACTTGGGCCGCTTGCCGTCGGTCAAGCGCAGCACTTCGCCCTTGGTCGGGCCGCCCGCGTTCAGGAGCCGCTCCAGCTCTATGCTGGTCACAACGTTTTCGTGGCGCGTGTAGCCGTATTCGTCGAGTATGGTCGGATCATAGATGTCGGTGCCCGTGGCCACGATGATGGTACCCACGTCGAACTCCAGTTCCTCGTCGTTCATGTTGAAGTCGATGCAGTCCTTCTCGCACTTCTGTATGCACTTGCCGCAGATGATGGGGTTGTGGCCGAGGCAGTGGTCGATGCTGATGACGTAGGCCGATGGAACCGCCTGCGGGAACGGCGAATATATCGCCCGCCGCGAGCTGAGGCCCATGTTGAACTCGTCGGGAATTACGACCGGGCATTCGTCTATGCAGTCGCCGCAGGCCGTGCACTCGCTCTCTTGGACATACCTCGCCTTTTTCAGCACGTGCACGTGGAAGTTGCCGACGTAGCCCGTTACCTTCTTAACTTCGCTCAGCGTTAGCAGCGTTATGTTTGGATGCCGACCGGCATCAGTCATCTTCGGACCGAGTATTCATATGGAGCAGTCCATGGTTGGAAACGTCTTGTCCAACCTGGCCATTATCCCTCCTATGCTCGGCTGTTTTTCCACGAGAATGACCTTGTAGCCCGAATCGGCAAGGTCGAGCGCCGCCTGTATGCCTGCCACGCCGCCGCCGATGACCAGCGTAGCGCGCTCGACCGGCACCTCGATCTCCTCGCATGCGTCCAGGCGTCCCGCGCGCGCTACGGCCGAGCGCACAAGGTCTTTCGCCTTGAGCGTCGCGCCATCGTGGTCTTGCGCATGCACCCACGAGCATTGCTCGCGCAGGTTCGCCATCTCGAGCAGATACGGGTTGAGGCCGGCCTCGGTGATGCACTGGCGGAAGGTGGGCTCATGCAGTCGCGGCGAGCAGGAGGCCACGACGATCCGATCCAGGTTGTGTTCCTCAATATCCTTTTTGATGAGGTTCTGGCCCGGCTCGGAGCACAGGTAGCCGTCATGCTGGGAGACCACTACGTCCGGCAATGTTTCGGCGATCTTGGCAACCTCCTCGCAGTCGACCACTCCGGCGATATTCAGCCCGCAGTGACACACGTACACGCCGATCCGGCGCCCATCGGAAGCTTCTTGTTGTTGCATTCCCGACCCTTTCTCTACTGTTATAGCCGTCGAACGACCGGATTGTGTGCGACAGTTATAACCACTTATGTCAAAAGGCGTTAGGATGCCTTTATGATTGATGCAATCTTATCTTCCCGCCCATTCGATCTGGTCGGCCAGCACCGATATGAGATCGCGTATCTCCATCATTAGAGATCCCCGGCCGATAGGGTCCCTCATTGTGCAGCCCAGGTGAATCATGCATTTGGGGCATGCTGTTATCAGCAGGTCGGCCCTTGTGCTCCGGGCCTCGCGGAGCCTCTGCACCTGGACTCGCTTGGAATAAACGTCACAATTGATGAAAGCGTTGTTACCGCAGCAGATCGAGCTGTGGCCGGAGTTCTCCATTTCCTTGAGCTTCAGACCGGGAATCATCGATAGCAGGTTTCGGGGGCCGTCATAATGACCCAGCATTCTGCCCAGCCGGCACGGATCCTGGAAAGTCACTTTTTTCTTGAGAGGCTTGAACGAAATACCTCCCTTATGTATCTCTTGCTCCAGCATATCTATCAACAGGGTGACCTTGATGTCGAAGTCGGGAATCACCTGGGGCATGTATTCACTCAGCACATGAAGGCATTCCGGGCAGGAAACCACTATCTCTTCGACTCCGGCCGCCTTGAACTCCTCATAATTGAGCCGGCACAGCATTTCGAAGTTCTCGCGGTCGCCGGTCCACAGCAGGTCGTGGCCGCAGCAGCGCTCGTTCTCCAGCAGCGCCGGTTCGATACCGAGGAAGTTCAGAAGCCTGATGCTGTTTCGGGCAATCGAAAGCGTGTCCGTCTCGATGCCGGAAAAGAATATGTCGAAATACGGCGCGCACCCGCTGAAAAACGCCACGGGGCCGGAAGAAACTACGCGGAGGCTCGAATCTACCCATTCGAGCCGGTTTTGTCGGATATCGGGCGAACTCAGGATCCGCATCCACGAGTGCAGCGCGCCGTCGTGCGCACGGTATCCCTTTAGTCCCTTAGTCCCCGCCAGCAGCGTACGCATCTCCAATATGAGATGACTGATGTCCACGCCGGAGGGACACCGCTCTTCGCAGACGCCGCAGGTGAGACACTCCCATACGGAGTTTTCTATAAAGGATTCGTCCTCACGTTCGGCGATGAGCTTGTGGGCCAGCAGGCGGGGAGAATACTCTTTGCCCGCAAGCTGGCGCGGGCACGATGCCGAGCACTTCCCGCACTCAAGGCACTGGTAGAGCGAATTTTCGAGTATGATCTTGTCGATCTGTAGATCGATGCCGCTCACGATGCCTCCAACTCCTGGCGGGGCTTTGCGGGGCTGGGCCCCATTCCCTCGATCCGCTCGGCGAAGTCCCAAAGCGCCTCGACGAGCTCCGCCTTCTCATGCGATGCGAAGCTTCGTTCTACCAAGCGTCCTTGGTCGATCCCCAAAAGTCGCAGCAGTTGCCGCACCTTGGCCACGTTTACGTGGCCAACATCCGGGCCTGGCCCATAGCGGCAGTCCTCGTCCTCGCATTCGAGCAGGATCACGCCGTCGGCCCCGAATTCGAACGCCCGCAGTATCAGGGCCTGATTGATCCGGCCGATGCACATCACCCGCAGCAGCCTGAAGTTCGGCGGTATCTTCATACGGGCCATTCCGGCGGCGGTGTAGCACGCATAAGGGCTCCAGTTGCAGCATATACCCAACAGATTGACCCTTTTCACGGCGTTATTCCCCCGCAAGCGTATTCACGAGAATCTCGGTTAGCAGCTGGTTCGAGAAATATGGTATATCCATTGCCGTCACCGGGCAGCGACCCACGCATCCGCCACAGCCGACGCAGTTGTGGCGGACGACCTCGGCGGTGAATATGCCGCTGTGAGACGGCGCCATTTTTATCGCGTTGAATGGGCAGATGTCAGCGCAGCGCCCGCAGCCCCGGCATCGTTCCGGGTCTACCCTCGGGCTGAGTTCATGGTCTTTGAGAAACGCTTCCGCCGTTGCGGTGGCCACCTGCGCGGCAAGGGCGGCGCCGGCCTCGAACGCACTCACCCTATCCATCACCCTCGGCAGAATCCGATATAGTCCCAGTTGCGGCGTGTGGAAAAATGCGAAGTTGTATCGGTAAAGCTTCTTGAGCCCCCTAATGTCTTCCTGGACGGCCAGCGAAGCGGTATTTTCATCGGTCAGGCAGATTGCGTCGGCCTGCCAGCGATGGTGGATTCCATCCACTTTCAGCGCAATCTTGAAATCGCCCGCGTGGCCGTCGATTTCCTCTATCTCGGCGTCTTTTATATGCGTGATGTTTCGGCCCAGCGTCAGGTCGACCGGCCTTTTTGGGATCGATTCGGGCATCTCAGGTCCGTCCGCAACCTTGCACCGGTGAATGAGTCTGACGCGGAACCCCTGCATGTCGAGGTTGAGCGCGCAGCTTATGCCGGTCTCCGATCCGCCGAGGATCATGATGCTTCGACCGATCTCGGTTATGCCCTGGCGCAGCGGTCCCAGCAGGTGCGCGCGTATGAAGGCCGCCCGGAGCAGGTACCGGGCTCTCTCGAAAAGCTCATCTTCGGTCTGGTCGAGGCTGCCGAGGTGATCCCTGATGTTGACCATCTCGAATCTGCTTCGAGACAGCCCCAGGCGGTCGAACAGGTGAATCCGGGCGCGGGTCCGCTGATCGTTGCAGGAGATGCACTCAAATTCGAGCGGACAGCATATGCAGGATGCAAGGATAACGCGGCCGAGCCCTTTTTTGCGCACGGTTTCGGCGATTTGGTCGGCTCCCCGAGGATGGCAAGCCGAGAAGATCGCCTCGCTGTGTTGGACTTCCGGGATGCGACGCGCCATGTCGCATATGCGTTCGATCACGCCCTCGGGAGCGGTGACGCCGTTGCATGTGCAGATAAAGAACCCGAGGCTTCCTTCAACGACCGAATCGAGAGATTCGGACCCTGGCGCGTACGGAAGGGCCTGAGTCCTGATAGAAGCGGTTTCGGCCATCGCCT
Organism: uncultured bacterium; assembly: GCA_965602895.1. Taxonomy (GTDB): domain Bacteria; phylum Abyssobacteria; class SURF-5; order SURF-5; family SURF-5; genus CBDUSG01. The sequence goes on along the minus strand of CBFDAY010000057.1, from coordinate 5,661 downwards.
TGCCCGCGGCCGCGCTTCCGGCGACCAGTACGTTCATAAGGTCGATCTTGTCCTTGAATTCTCCCGCCGAATGGATTCCGTCGCCCAAAAGGGCTACTTCTTTCGGAAGCTCGTCCGGATCGGCCACGATGACGGCCGGGCTGACAAGCTCAAAGCGTTTGGGCTTACGGAAATGGTCTATGGCCCCGATGTCGGCGCATACGGTCTCGCATTCTCGGCACTCACAGCATGCGCCGCACTGGAGGCAGCGGCTGGATTCGGCCACGGCCTGCTCGACCGTGAAGCCGAAATCAACTTCCTCGAAGTCGCGCCTTCGCACCTTCGGCTGACGCTGGGCCATCTCGGGCCGCCATTGCCGGGGAAGCTCCTCGGAGATTTCCACGTGATCTCCCACGCCTCTTGTTTCGGGAGTGATATCAATAAAGGGCGATGGCTCGCCCGTCAGGCGCTCTATGACCTGGCCGGCGGCACGCCTGCCTGAGGCCATGGAATCGATGACGCTAGAGGGGCCGGTGACGGCGTCGCCGGCGGCAAAAACTCCTTCGCGAGAGGTCAAAAATGACTCATCCACCACGATTCTGTCTCCGCGTCCGGTGTCCACTTCAAGACCGGTTTCCTCCAGATGCGGTTGCTGGCCGATTGAGACGATCACAGTGTCGGCTCCGAGCGTGAAGGTCTCGTCGGAATCGAATTCTATGCGCATGGCGCCTTCGGAGTCGGGCTCGCTCCAGTGTGCGGGACGGCATACAACCCCCCGCAGTCGGCCTGCCTCGTCCTCGAAGGCGACCGGGGCGACTCCGAGCCGGAACTCGACGCCCTCCTCCGCGGCTTCCTTGACATCGCGCGGATAGGCGGGCATCTGGTCCTCGGTCTCGATGGCCATGATGGTTACTTTGTCGGCGCCCAGCCTCAAGGCGGTGCGGGCGGCGTCCATGGCGGAGTTGCCGGCGCCGATCACGATTGTCCTAGGTCCGACCTCGCCCGTGTCGTAAAGGTTCACGCCGCTCAGGAATTCCACGCAGTGAACGACCCCGTCGAGGTCTTCGCCGGGGATGTTGAGGCGCAGGTCGCGGTGCGTGCCGGTGCAGAGCAGCACGGCCCTGTATCCCTGCTCGAAAAGCTCGTCCAGGGAGTCGATCCCGGCGCCCGTGCGTATCTCTATGCCGGCTTCCTCTATTGCCTTGATCTCGGCGTCGAGCACGGGTCTCGGGAGACGAAAAGCATTTATGCCCGCCCGGAGCATGCCGCCTGCCTCCGGCAGGGCCTCGAATACCGTGACCGGGAAACCATGGCGATTGAGGAAGTGGGCCGCGGTCAATCCGGCCGGCCCCGATCCCACGACGGCAACCCGCTCGGGTCTTTCCTCGCGCTCGGGCATATCGAGTGTCACGGGCCCGTGGTGGATCTCGTAGTCGGCGAGGAATCGTTTTATGTCTCGGATGGCCACCGCCTGGTCGAGCTCGCTGCGGCGGCAGGATTCTTCGCAGGGATGGTGGCAGACTCTGCCGCAGATGCCCGGCAGGGGATTATCCTCTTTGATCACCCGGAGGGCATCCTCGAATCGTGATGCCGCGGTCAGCGCCATGTATGCCTGCACGTTAATTCCAAGGGGGCATGCCCCCCTGCAGGCGCAGAGCTTGCGCTTGTCCAACTCGAGAGCGCGGGAAGGACAATATGCGGGTGTGCGTTTGAGAGGTGGATGCCCCGACTCGTTGAGCGGGCATACCTCCATGCATCGCCCGCATCCTATGCAAAGGTCGTAGTCGATATATTGGGGATCCTGCACCACGGTGGCACGATAGTCGCTTTCCTCACGCTCCAAGGTCTCGATACGGGCATGGGTCAGGGGCGTGACCAGCGGATGGCGGGTCACGCGCAAGTATAGCGGGCGAAACTGGAAGTTGATATCATCGGGCCATTCGAGAAAGGTCTCGGTGCCGCCGGGCAGCTTGAGGAAGTGGGCGGCCCCTGTGACCCAGACGACCGGGATGCCTGATTGGGCGAGGTCTTCCGCCACCTTGAGCGCGCCATAGCCCAGTCCCACGAGCAAGACGCACTCTTTCGGCGTCGTCAATGTGTTGCTTTCCATCATACCTGCTTGCGGCCCTCGTCCTGTTTGGCAAGGCTTTTCAATATGGCTTTTCCGTACTCGTGGCCCCGCTCGAAGGCCTTGGTATTCTTTTCCTTGGTGTGAGGCGGCACCGAGCTGAGCACCGCTTTCCGAAGCGATTCGACGCTGACGACGTCGCTGACGGCCGAGAGGAAACCGAGCATGACTATGTTGGCCATCATGGTGTTGCCAAGCTTCTCGGCGAAGCGCGTGGCCGGGATGTGATAGGTGTTCCAGCTCGGATCGGGCTCTGTGGTCTCCACCAGGTCGGTGTCCCAGATCAGAAGCCCGCCGGAAATGAGCGAGTCCGCGTTTTTGGTGTAGCCCTCCTGGCTCATGCACACAATAACCTGGGGATTCTCCGCGTATGGGAAGAGAATCTCCTCGTCGCTTATCATGACCTGGGCCGAGCACGAGCCGCCGCGGGCCTCGGGCCCGTAGGATTGTGTCAGCGTAGCGTGCCTCCCGTCATGCAGGGCGGCGGCCTTGCCAAGGATGTTGCCCGCCAGGACAATTCCCTGACCGCCGAAGCCCGTGATGAGGATTTCCTTTTCCTTGTTGTTCGTCATCGATTTCATCTCGACACCTGCTTTACCGGGACTGTGTCCATTTTTTCCCTGGCCGGCCAAGGTTCGAGCTCGCGTTTTGCCACCAATTGATAGTTATCCATGAAGGTCGGTCGCTCGATATCGACGAACTTTCCGACCACGAGGTTCTTATTGAAGTCCAGCGCGGCCTCCTTGGGGTCGATTCCATTCCGAATCACGGATTGCTCATGGTAATATTTAAGGACATCGAGGCCTTTGCCCATCTTGTTGCGTCGGCCGAACGAGGTCGGACACGGCGAGAGGACCTCGACGAAGCTGAACCCGCGCTTTTCCATGGCCTCGCTGAGGGAGTCGGTAAGCCGCCGAATGTGCAGCGCCGTCCACCGCGCGACGTACACCGCGCCTGACGCCGCGGCGAGGTGGCAGAAGTTAAAGGGCTCCTCCGGGCAGCCGATGGGGCTCGTGGTCGTTTTCGCGCCGAAGGGCGTGCTTGGGGCGAGTTGTCCACCGGTCATTCCATAATTGAAGTTATTTACGCAAAGGACTGTGATGTCGATGTTTCGCCGGGCCGCATGAATAAAATGGTTGCCGCCGATGGCTACGAGGTCGCCGTCGCCGGAGGCGACAATAACGCGCGACTCGGGCCTCGCAAGCCTGAGGCCCGTGGCGAACGGAATTGCCCGGCCATGGGTGGTATGGTACGAATCCAGCTTGATGTAGCCCGCCATCCGACCCGTGCACCCGATGCCGGAAACCATGGCCACGTCGTCGAGCGGATATTCGGATTTTTTGATAGCCGATAGCACGCAGCCGAAAACGGTGCCTATCCCGCATCCCGCGCACCATATGTGAGGGATACGATCCATCCTCAAGAGGTCTTCCTGCGGGTGCGGCGGCGGGGATTTTTTGCCTTTCTTAGCGCTCATCGTCACTCCTTCAATGCGGCCTCGATTTCGGCGAGAATTGTTTTGGGACTGTGGACCGCTCCGCCGGCGTGCGCCACGAGTCGGACGGGGCAGCGCCCGCGCGCGCAGCGTTCAAGTTCGAGGACCATCTGTCCCATGTTGATCTCGGGCATGACCATGGCACGCACTCTTGCGGCGAGGTCGTGGATCAGCGCCTCCGGGAACGGCCAGACCGTGTCGAGCTTGAGAAGACCCGCCCGAATGCCGCGCTCGCGCGCTTCCCTGACGGCGCGCTTGGCGGACCTGGCGCTTATGCCGTACGCCACCACAGCCACCTCGGCGTCGTCGAGGTCCATGGTTTGGTAGCGGATTATCTTGTCGGCGTTGTCACGAATTTTCCTGATTAGCCGCTCGGCCATTTCCGCTTGGGCCCACGGTTCCATGACCGGGTAGCCACGCTCATCGTGGGTCAGGCCGGTGACGTGGATGCGGTATCCGTCGCCGAAGCTGGCCATCGGGGCCACGCCGTCGGCATCGGGCCGGAAGGGGAGGAATTGGTCGGTGGATACTTCGGGTTTTCGCCTCGAAACGGTCTCGATTTCGTCTTTGGGAGGAATGACGACCCTCTCGGTCATGTGGCCGACAATTTCGTCGGCCATCACCAGCACGGGCACGCGATACTCCTCGCTGAGGTTGAAGGCCCAGATCGTGAAGTCGAACATCTCCTGGGGGCTGGAAGGCGCTACGGCTATGATCTCGTAGACGCCGTGAGAGCCCCAGCGGGCCTGCATCATGTCGCCCTGTCCCACGAGTGTGGGCAGCCCTGTGCTCGGTCCGGCTCGCTGCACGTTGCATATGACGCAGGGCGTCTCGGTGCAGAGGCCGAGGCCTATGTTCTCCATCATCAGCGAAAAACCCGGGCCGGAGGTGCTGGTCATGGCTTTTTTGCCGCCCCAGCTTGCCCCGAGCACCGTCGCGATCGACCCCAGCTCGTCCTCCATCTGGATATACACGCCGCCGATGTCGGGCAGGCGCGAGGACATTCGTTCGGCGACTTCGGTCGCGGGCGTGATCGGATAGCCCCCGAAGAAGCGGCATCCGGCGGCGATAGCGCCTTCGCAGCAGGCGTAGTCGCCGTTCATGAAGTGGGTTCCTGTCAAAACTGCCTTGGCGGCCAATTCGGTCTCCCTCTTTTGCCGGCTGACTGTTACTGACTATGCTTCATTTTGTCGTGCGTCGATTCCGCCGGGTCTGGTATTTGCCGGGTTTCAGTGCCGGAACCGCACGTTGGAAGACGTTGTGGCGTCCGGACGCCGGCAACCGCAGCAGGCGCCCTATATCTCAGATGGAGCCTCAACGGAGAAGATCGCGAAATCCGGGCAGATGACCTCGCAGAAGTGGCAATTTACACACTGTGACTCATCGACCACTTCGGGGGGATGGTACCCCTTCGCGTTGAAGGATTTGGAGATGCGCAGCACGTCACGCGGGCAGTAGACCACGCAGAATTCACATCCCTTGCAGCGGTCTTCGATAATTATGACCTTGCCCTTGCTCGACTCGATTGTGTGCTGGTCCAGCGGAGTTCTCCAATACTTCATAGTGTTCCTTTTGGCAAAACGCGAACCCGGTGGATTCGGCGCGGACTGATAGGAGCGAGCCCGCGTGTTTTCGCAATCGCATTGCGGCGCGTCGAGAAATCAATGTCTCAAAAAGCGGCTGCATTATATCATGAGTCCACATCAAAAGTAAATTTTTGAGCCTCCATTCTGGCCGAGGCGGATCATCCGAGGTCCGCCTTCATGCGGGATTTCATATTGGGTTTTCCATGTGTGTGGCGCTTGACAGAGAGGCGGAAAAGCGTTATACTTACCGGTAGGTATATGGGAGGAATCGAATGGTGACAACCGGGGGAAAAAGCGCCGATTCTATTGATCTGTCTACCCGGCAGCGAATAGAACGGCAGGCCATAACGCTTTTGTCCGAAGGGGGATACGATGCCACTTCCATGCGGGCGATCGCCGAATCCTCGGGCGTCAGCAAACCGGTCGTTTATTACTACTTCAAAAGCAAGGAGAACCTTTGTCACTATCTGATC
>CBFDAY010000056.1:0-11447 GCA_965602895.1 uncultured bacterium | reverse complement strand
CGGAGCCTGCGTTGGCCTCGGTGATCGCCATCGCGCCCCACTTGGGCTCGCCCTCTGTGAATCGCTGGAAGAATCGGCGCTTTTGCTCGGGCGTGCCGACGGCGTTGATGGCGGCGCCGCCGAGTCCGGTGCCGGGTGTGCACAGGCCGATGCCTGCGTCGCCCCAGGCCCTTTCCTCGCCGACGATGGCGGTCATGACCATCGGCTGGCCGCCGGCCGCAGCGATTTTTTCCTTCATTGTCTGTTTTCGCTCTTCATCGGTTTGTTCGAGTGCCTCCAATTGCTTGGCGACGTCCTTTTTGGTAAGCTCCCATCTGAAATTGATGTAGTCCCAGGGTTTCTCGTGCTCTTTCTCGTCGTATTCCCGGGCGATGGGCCTCATGTGTTTCAGGGCCGTTTCGTGCATCTCCTGTTGAGCTGCGACAATCTGCTCCGGTAGTTCAAAATCGATCATGGCGAGTTCCTCCATCGGGAGAATGGGAAATGGAATACCAACCTGGGGCGGACGCAATTTTATCAAATCCGGTCTGCGTTTGCAAGAAATAATCGGCGGGATGTGCCGATGGTGTGGTCGCAAAGAAAATAAGCCCCGCGGGCACGGGGCCGAGGGGGCTTGATCCGCCTACTCGACCGTCACCCACACGGGGCTGGACCAGGCCATATTGCCGTCCTTTTGGAGAACGCGGGCATAGTACCAGGATTCCCCCCGAGGCGGCTCGGGATCCTCGACCAGGAACTGGGCGAAGACGCCTTCGACCTCCTGCGCCAACACGACCTCGCCGTTGCGGATGATTTCAATGACATCGATTTCATCGCAGGCGACGGCCCTGAGCGCGATCGGCAGAGGCCCCTTGTCCGCGTTCCACACGACCTCGGAGCCCATCGGCGAGTCGGCGACGCGAAAGTTCAGGATAATCTTCGGCCCGCTGGTTCCGTAGACCTGCCGCCTGCGAAACGCCTCCCAGACGGCCTCGCGTGTCAGCTCGGGGCTGTAGACCGCGACCAGACCGTTGACCATTGTGCCCGCGCTGCGTTGTCCCGGATGCCCGTCATGCGTGTCGCCCGACGCGATGATGCCCAGCCTGTAACCGCGCATGAGCGCGTCCCGCACGAACGCGCCCTTTGTGGGATTATAGATTGCGGCCTCGCCGCCGTAGTATTCCGATGAGCCGTGGATCGAGCATATTTCCACGAGCCATTCTTTCGATGTGGAAGGCTCTATGCTCCAGTCGGTTGCGACGGGGCCGCCTCCGACATGATGCGCGACGGTCATGGCCTCAAGCGGCTCGATGAGACTCCACAGCTCCTGCGGGATATCGCTCGGGAGGTCGATGGAGCGAAACACCGGGCCGTCCCCGTCGCGGTAGTATACGTTGCGGTGTCCGTACTTCCAGTTGGTCCACTCGAATCCGAGGAACGTGACGAAACGGCCGGGCTCATACGCGTCGTTGGCGGCCCTTTTGATGCGCTCCCAAACGGCTCCTTTCACCGGTATCGTGCCGTAATCGGAGTGGTCGGTCAATGCGGCGATGTCCAGCCGCGAGACCTCGCGCGCGAACCGGTAGTAATCCTCCGGCGTGCCCGTTCCGTCGGAAAGGCGCGAGTGGCCGTGAATGTCGCCGAAATATAGCTTCAGATGCGGGGCGCCCTTTTGGCAGAGCATGACGTTGCTCGTGCCGGCGAGCCCCGCAGGACCTTCGATGTGAAAGAAGTAGATGCCCTCCTCACCGGGCGCGTACCGGAAGGCAATTGTCTTTCCGCCGGACGCCTCCAGCTTCTCTTCGCCGGTGACGCGGCCGTTGCGCGTCGCTTTGAACGTGAACGAGCCCGGCGGGATCTCGGCCCAGTTGCCGAGTCCGTCGAGCGGGGCCGCGCGCACCTCTATCGTCTCGCCCGGCCGAACCCGGGAGGGCGCAGTCACATTCAGCCGCACCGGACTCCTTGCAAGCGTGCGAAGGGCGGGAGGATTCGCGATACACGCCGAGTGGCCGTCGCCGTCGGCGTCCACGAAAATCTGGAACAGCTCTTCTGCCTCGGCAAACTTGTCGACCCGCCCGCTGTAGCGGAAGATCATCTTCTCTCCGGGCGCGAATCCTTCTGCTTTTGGAGACACGACGACCCGCTTCAAGGGCAATATGCGCATATCGAAGGCCGCGCCTGAGGCGGTTTCGACCTCGGTATATCCCGTCCCTTCCGGATAGTCTTTCTGAGGTCGGCTCCAGCCCCACCAGGGTGAAATCTGCAGCATGACGAACCCGTCTGCGGCGATGCCGGCCTTGCCGACGGTGAACGTTATCTCGAAATCCGCGGGCGAGCCTATCGGCAGGGGATCGGATGGCTCAAGTGTGGCCGTTCCCTGCCCGTCGATCGCGGACGGCATGCTGTCGAGATACGGGACAATCTTGGGAGCCGGGGCCTGTTTCCCGCGCTCTCGGGCCTGCTGGGGCGCCGGGGAGGTGTTTTCTTCGGTTTTTCCGGAGCAACCCGGCAGGATGAACAGCAAAATCCAGCATGCGGCGAGGGCATGCGCGAGGAAAGTATTGAATCGTTTCATTAGGCCTCCGGGCGCTTTCCCACGGACCCGATGCTGTGGCATAGGGCCGGGACATGCTGATTCAGCGGAAGATGTTAGGTTCAGACGATTTAAGAAAAACTCCACCACGCGGTGGCATAGGCGCTAAAGCGCTCAGGATATAGTATATTACCATACTGATTTCCAAATTGGGAAATGCGCGCGGAGTGCGCCGGGAAATCGATAACCCGGCCGCCAACATGCAGTCGGCTGCAAAGGCCGGAATATTGCGGAAATTGCGTCTCTCCCGTGGAAGTAATCGGTGGAGTCAGTGGCGCGCGAATAGGGGGAAAGGCTTGCAATTTTCCCGTTGCATGTAGTATACTAAATATAGAACGAGCCGCCATTTAATCAGAGTGGGTCGCCGCCCACTCTTTTGTATTGGTGGGAGCGGTTCGCGTGGGGCAGTTTCAGACGAGATGCGAAAAAGGCGGCATGTGCCGCCTTTGTTATAGGCGATATTTGCAACATCGCGAAGGCAGTTGCTTTTAATGGAATCGACTGCGGAAAGAGTCGCGCAGGTCGTCGAGTTCGCCGTCGAGGCCGAGGGTTACGCCCTCGTGGACGTCGAACTCAAAGGCGGGTCCGGCGGACGCGTTCTCAGGCTTTTCATAGATAAGCCTGAAGAGGGGATAACCTTGGGCGACTGCCAGCGCGTGAGCCGGCTTTTAGGCCCGATGCTGGACGTAGAAAACATAATCGAGGGTCGCTACTACCTCGAAGTCTCTTCACCGGGCGTCAATCGAAGAATAAGAAAAAGAGAAGACTTCGAGAAATTCGTTGGCAGTAAGGTAAAGATACACACGCATTCTCCGGTGGACGGACGCAGGAAGTTCACCGGCGTAATCGAGGGCGTCGAAAAGGGCGATATCATCGTCCGCAGCGAATCATCCGGAACGGACAGCGTCAGCCGGGTGCCGCTGGCGGCCATCGACAAGGCTAACCTGCAGGTGATCTGAAAGGTCGCATCTCACCCGCAGCCGTCTTCCTGCGTATTGCGGGATGCCTTAGGGGGCCAAGGCTTTATTGCTTAAGGAGGAGCTCTTAGATGAAGGCGGATTTAATGCCGATTTTCGAGCAGTTGCAGAGCGAGCGCAACATCGATAAAAACGTGCTCATCGACGCGATTCGCTCAGCCATCGAGATGGCCAGCAAGAAGAGCTTCCACAGCTACGGCAACGTCGAGATCGATTTCGACGAGGAAAAATTTAACATCCGCGTCTACCAGATAAAAGAAGTTGTCGAGAAGGCCGAGGATCGCAAGACGGAAATATCCCTCGAAGACGCCCAGTCGATTGATCCGGCGGCCGAAGTCGGCGATGTCATCCGCACCGAAATCGCTCCGGGCAACTTCGGTCGCATCGCCGCCCAGACGGCCAAGCAGGTCATAATCCAAAAAATCAAAGAGGCGGAGCAAAAGAACATCTTCGCCGAGTTCAAAAAGCGCGAGGGCGACATTATCTCCGGCACGATCAAAAAACAGGCTCGCGGCAATGTCATAGTCGACCTCGGCCGGACCGAAGGGATCGTTCCGCCCAAAGAGCAGTCCGCCCGCGACATGTACAGGTTCGGCGAGCGCATGAAATTCTATGTGCTGGAAGTCGCCGAAAACGAGCGTGGCTCACAAATCATCCTCTCGCGAGCGGTCCCCGAACTCGTGCGCCTGCTCTTCGAGATGGAAGTTCCCGAAATGTACGATGGTATCATCGAAGTGCGCTCCATCGCCAGGGAGGCGGGCCACAGAACGAAGATTGCCGTGGTCTCGCACGACGCACACGTGGATGCGGTCGGCGCATGCGTCGGGATGAAGGGGATGCGCGTGCGAACCGTCGTCGATGAACTCAGGGGAGAAAAAATCGACGTCATCAAGTGGAGCGAAGATACCAAGACATTTATTTCGAATTCCCTCAGCCCGGCCGCGATATCCAACATAATAATCGACGAGAAGCTTAAGAGCATCCTCGTGACGGTGGCGCAGGACCAGCTCTCGCTGGCCATCGGCAAGCGGGGCCAGAACGCCCGTCTCGCCTCCAAGCTCACCGACTGGAAAGTCGATATCATCGATGAGAAAAGGCTCAGGGAAGAGACCGCCCTGTTTGAGAGCGATATTATCGACGAACTCATGGAGCTTCCCTCCGTGGGCGAAAAAACGGCCCAATTGCTCCGGGAAGCCGGTTACGTCAGCACCCGAAAGATTGCAAACGCCTCCGCCGATGACATAGCGTCCTTGCCCGGCATCGGCAAGAAAACGGCCGAGAAATTTATAAGAGCCGCTGTCGAAAGATTGGCCTTGCTCGACGAAGAGAGGGAGGAGACGCCGGATGAGTAAAATTCGTGTGTTCGAGCTTGCCAAGGAGCTGGGACTCTCAAGTAAGGAAATAATGGCAAAGCTGCAGGAACTCGGCTTTGCCATAACCTCCCATATGTCCACCCTGGGAGACAGAGAGGTCAAGCTCCTCAGGAAAAAGTTCGCGCATCTCAAGCCCAAGAAAAAAGTCGCGGCCAAGAAGGCCCGGCCGAAGAAGAAAGAACCCGCCGAGATAGAGAAAAAAGAGTCAAAGAAGGAAAAGAGAGCAAAAGAAAAACCGGCCAAAGTACCGGCAAAAGCCAAGGTCGCCAAAGCCAAGGAAGCCAAAGCCAAGGAAGCCAAAGCCAAGGAAGCCAAGCCGAAAAAGAAGGCGGAAGGAGAGCCGGCTACGCCGGTCCTGGTAAAAGCGAAGAAAAAGCCCTCCGAAGAGAAGGCAAAAAAAGAACCGACTCCCGTCACCGCAAAGGCGGCGGTCGCAGAGCCGCCCGTTCCCATAGTGGAAGTAAGAAAAGCCAAACCCAAAAAAGAGGAAAAAGAACCCGCAAAGCCTCTCGAGGAAAAGGTCGAGAAGAAACCGAAAAAGGCCAAAGGCGCTGGGAGGTCCCGGCGTCCCAAGGTCATGGAACCGACGGTCGAAGAAGGGCTCCTGGAAGACGAAACCCAGCTTCTTCTCGAAGAAAAGAGGCGGCTGGAAGCCAGGGCGCGCCAGCGCGATCGGAGAAAACGAAAGCGTCAGCGTGAAAGAGAGCGCGCCCGGAAGGCGGAGAGGCAAAAGATACTCACGCCTCCGCCGCCCTCGGAACGCCTGCTCAGGCGCCGCGCGCGTGCGCCTAAAAGGCCGGTAATCATGGTGGATGAAGTCATGACTGTGGACGAACTTGCAAAAGATCTTAAAGTCAAGGCGTCCGCGCTGATTCTCGAACTCATGAAGATGGACGTCATGGCCACCAAGAACCAGCCGCTCGATCTTGAGATCGTGAGGCAAATCGCCGAAAAACACGGCTGCGATATCCAGGTCGCAACCTCGCCCGAAGACCTGCTCGAAGAGCATGAGGAGGAATCCCCGGAGAAGCTCAAGCCGCGCGCCCCCATCATTACCGTTATGGGCCATGTCGACCACGGCAAGACCGCCCTCCTCGACGCTATCCGCAAGACAGATATTATGGAACAAGAGGCCGGCGGGATAACGCAGCACATCGGCGCGTATGAGGTGAAATTGGACAAGGGACGCGTCACATTTCTCGACACTCCCGGCCACGAGGCCTTCACGGCGATGAGGGCGCACGGGACGCAGGTCACAGATATCGTTGTCCTGGTAGTGGCCGCCGACGACGGAATCATGCCGCAAACGCTCGAAGCTATCAACCACGCACGCGCCGCCGAGGTGCCCATCGTCGTCGCGATCAACAAGATAGATATACCTACCGCGAACATCGACCGCGTGAAACAGCAATTGGCCGAAATCGATCTCACGCCCGAGGATTGGGGGGGCAAGACGATAGCCGTTCCCATGTCGGCGAAGACAAAAGAAGGCATTGACACGCTGCTGGAGATGCTGCTCCTCGAATCGGAGATGCTCGAGCTTAAGGCCGACCCCGACAGGGCGGCGCAAGGCATTGTGCTGGAAGCCAAGCTCGACAAGGGACGAGGGCCTGTAGCCACGGTGCTCGTGCAAAGGGGCACGCTGCGTGTGGGCGATATTTTTCTCGTCGGGACCCAGCACGGCCGGGCTCGCGCTTTGCTGAGCGATGTAGGCGAGAATATCAACGAGGCCGGCCCGTCGAGGCCGGTCGAAGTGCTGGGCTTCACGTCGGTCCCGAAGGCGAGCGAGACATTCATAACGATTAACGACGAGAGGAAGGCCCGCCAAATAGCGGATTCCCGAGCGCTCAAAGCGCGCCAAAAGGATATGATCCAGCAAAAGCGCGTCACGCTCGAAGATCTGTACGAACAAATACAGGCCGGCGAGATCAAGGAACTCAACATCATCATCAAGGGCGACGTGCAGGGATCGGTCGTGGCGCTGCAGGACTCGCTGATGAAGCTGCCGACCGACGACGTCAAGCTCAATGTCATACACGCGGGCGTGGGCGGAATCACGGAGTCCGACGTAATACTCGCGTCCGCCTCCAATGCGCTGCTCATAGGGTTCAATGTGCGACCCGACACCAACGCGCGCGAGCTTGCGGAAAAGGAAAAAGTCAGCTACAGCCTCTATCGCGTGATCTACGACCTTATCGACGACGTCAGGGCTGCCATGGAGGGCCTGCTCGAGCCGGAGAAAAAAGAAATCTTCCTCGGCCGCGCCGAAGTTCTTCAGATTTTCAAGGTCAGCTCGGTCGGAACCGTGGCGGGATGCCGGGTGATCGAAGGCGAAATCGTGGCCAGCGAAAAAATCAGGCTCGTCCGCGAAGGCGTCATCGTGTACGACGGCAAGCTCTCATCGCTCAAGCGCTACAAGGATTTCGCCCGCAACGCCCCCGCGGGAACCGAATGCGGCCTCGGGTTTGAGAATTTTAACGACGTAAAAGCGGGCGACGTGGCCGAGAGCTATCGCATTGAAGAAGTGGCCCGAACCCTTTAAGAAATGTTTGTAGGCATCCTCGAAATAGATCTTCTTCTTCGGGGGAACACGTCGCTGAAAGGCAAGCGGCAGGTTCTCAACAGCATCAAGGACAGAATCCGCCGGAAGTTCAACGTATCCATCGCCGAGGTCGACAACCACGATCTTTGGCAGCGCGCGACCCTGGGGGTCTGCTGCGCTTCCAACGATAAGGTGCACGCAAGCCGCATTCTGGCGGAAGTCGTCAAGTTTATAGAAGGAAATTTCCAGGCGGAACTCCTGGACTACAGCATCGAGATACTCTAAAAAGGCAGCCTGGCCCATTGGGGGCGCCGACCACAGAGACGATGAACCATGCAAAACCGTCAGAGACGCCTCGGACAACTGCTAAAGCAGGAAATAAGCGACATGATACTGCGGGAAATCAAGGACCCCCGCGTGGCCTTCGTGTCCGTCACTTCGGTCGACCTCACCGCCGACCTTCGTCATGCGAAGGTTCTCATTAGCGTTCTCGGAAGCGAAAGCGAACGAAAATCATCGATTGCGGGCCTTCGCAGCGCGACAAGCTTTATCAGACGCGAACTCGGGCAGCGCCTCCGGCTCAAATACGTCCCGGAGATCAAAATCGTGTATGACAACTCGATCGAAGAGGGCTCCCGCATTCTCTCGCTCATCGAGGCCGTAGTCCCAAAGGAAGATCGCGCATCGGATGATGAATAAGCTCAAACCCCTGATTGAGACTATAGAGGAAAACAACTCTTTTTTCCTTGTCTCGCACATCGATCCCGACGGCGACGCCATAGGCTCGCTCATCGCGATGCTGATGTTGCTCAGGCGGAAGGGAAAGAGGTGCGTCGCATACGACAGGGGCGGCGTCCCCGAGATTTACCGGTTTCTCAAATGCTCCGATGAGATCGTCTCGTCGCCGCCGGAATCCGAGCGATTCGACGTCGCTGTCTTCCTCGAGTGCCCGACGGAGCGTCGCGCAGGCGACGAATGCGAGCGGCTCATCAAAACGATTCCGACGTGGATCAACATGGACCACCACAAGGATAATTCGGGCTATGGCCATATCAATATTCAAATGCCCGAACTTTCGGCTGTCGGCGAGATCATCTACAACCTGTTCGAGGCTATGGACGAGCCGATCGACATTGTCGTTGCCGAGGCGCTCTATACGGCCATAATGACCGATACGGGCTCGTTTAAATATTCCAATACAACACCTCGATCACACGTGATATCCGCGCGGCTCATCGAACTGGGCGTCAGCCCCGACACCGTATATCAAGAAGTCTACGAGAAGCTGACCCCGCCGGCCGCCATGATAGCCGCCCGCGCGCACGCCTCGCTCGAACTCGAGGACGGAATATCCTGCGTAACCATCACGCGCGCCATGCTCGAAGAGGCCGGCGCCACCGCGGAGGACACGCACGACATAGTGGCGTTCGGAAGACCGATACGCAATGTCGAAGTCGCCTTGCTTTTCAGAGAAACGGAAAACGATATAAAAGTGAGCCTGCGCTCGAAAACCGACGTCGACGTCAACAAGATCGCCGTCGGCTTCGGCGGGGGAGGGCACATGAAGGCCGCCGGCTGCAACATCGAAGGCGCGATGGAAGAGGTCAAGGAAAAAATCTTTGCGGCAGTCAGGAAGGCTCTCGCCGAAAGCCGAGACGGCTCGCCTGCGACCGATGAGCATTGATACTCACATCGGCGATGAGCGCGGCCTCGCATCAAGCGTTCGCACGGGCGGCCTGCTGCTTGTCGACAAGCCGACCGGCATGACTTCGCACGATGTCGTCGCCGCGATAAGGAAGTTCATAAGGCCGCTCAAGGTCGGCCATACGGGCACGCTTGACCCGCTCGCGAGCGGGCTGCTGATTCTCTGCGTGGGCGGGGCCACGAAGATTGCCGGCTTCCTCGAGAGCGACGACAAGCTCTATAATGCGACTTTGCTGCTGGGCACGCAGACCGACACCCAGGACGTCGAAGGCGAGGTCATAGCTCAAAAGCCCGTCGAAAGCCTCTCGGCAGAGCGCGTGCGCGAGGCCGTCCGGTCTTTCGTGGGAAAGATACGGCAGACGCCGCCCGCCTACTCGGCCGTCAAGGTCGGCGGAGTGCGCGCGTACAAGCTGGCACGGCGAAGAGAGGAAGTTCGCCTCAAGCCGAGGACCGTCGAGATCAAACGGCTCGAGATCGAGCGCGTGCGGGCGCCGAGGGTGGAATTCCTCGTCGAATGTTCGAAGGGGACATACGTGCGCGCCCTTTGCAGCGACCTCGGCGACGCTTTGGGCGTCGGCGGATGCCTCGAATCGCTAAGGCGCCTTGCGATAGGTCGCTTCAGCGTGGCCGACGCGGCGCCGCCGGCCGAGCTGGACGCGCGCGAGAAGATACTCAAGGCCCTCGTGCCCGCTTCGGAGGCGCTAAAGCATATGCCGGCCGTGCAGTGCTCGCCGGACCAGATGGAAAAACTCTCGCATGGAATGGCGCTGACCATCGGCGGAGACATGGAATTGGCGCGGCACAAAGGCTCGTGGGCGCAAGCGATCGGGCCCGACGGCGAACTCTTGGCCGTCGGAAAATTGACCCCCGAGGGCGGCGCGGTACTGTTTCATCCAAAAAAAGTGTTGGCTGCCGCTCCGGATTGTTGACCGCAAGGGCCGGACGAATTCAAGAAGATCCAGCAATGCTCATATTCACCAACGAGGACAAACGAATCCCCCAATTGCGCTCATTATGCCTCACGTTGGGCATATACGACGGCATTCATGTGGGGCATCAGAAGATAATTCGCAGGGTCATCGAGAGGGCGGCGGGCATCGGCGGCACGAGTTGTGTTGTCACATTCGACCCGCATCCGCGCGAGGTCCTGATGTCCGACACCGCGCCCGACCTGCTCACATCCACGAGCAAAAAGAAGGAGTTGATCGAGTCGCTCGGCGTCGACGCGCTTTGCCTGATACGCTTTACGCCCGAGTTCGCCCAAATCGAGGCGCGTCGATTCGTCTCCGATTTCCTTGTCGGCACTCTCCGCATGAAGGCGATCGTCGAGGGCTATGATTGGAGATTCGGGAAAGGGCGCAAGGGCGACGTCGACCTGCTCCGGAAGATGG
Organism: uncultured bacterium; assembly: GCA_965602895.1. Lineage (GTDB taxonomy): Bacteria > Abyssobacteria > SURF-5 > SURF-5 > SURF-5 > CBDUSG01. Next base: position 888 of record CBFDAY010000056.1, on the reverse strand, counting down.
GCGCGGAAAACGGATTTGAGGTCGAGCAGCTCGAAGGTTTCGAAGTGGACGGCCGCATCGTCAGCAGCACCCTCATTAGGGAATTTGTGCTCCGCGGCGACCTCGACCTTGCCGCCCGCCACCTCGGCCGCAGATTCTCCATTACCGGCGACATCGTCGAGGGCTCCCACCTCGGCAGGGAGATCGGGTTCCCGACCGCCAATATAGAGCCCCACCACGAAGCGATTCCTCCCGACGGCATTTACGCGGTCTGGGTCGACGTGGGCGGAACCCGTAAGCAGGGCACCCTGAACATAGGCTACAGGCCGACCGTCGCCGAAGAAAGAAAAAGGACCGTCGAGGTCCATATCATGGATTTTTATCATGACATCTACAGCGAGGAAATCGAAATCACGTTTGTCGAAAAACTGAGAGATGAAAAGAAGTTTCCCTCGCTTGAGGCTCTGACCGGGCAAATCAAGAAAGACGTCGAAAAGGCGAGAAAGATTCTGGTTGAACAAACCTGAGGGTTGTGATATAATTTGACGCAACTATCGGCCAGATACCGTTTTAGAGGAGAACGAGAGTGAAGCCGATGCTCATGGTAGGCAATTGGAAGATGCATATGCTCACGGACGAAGCGCGCCGGCTCGCCTCTGACCTTAAGAGCGCGCTGTCCGACGTTGACCGGTCCGTGGGCGTGCTCTTGTGCCCGCCGTTCACCGCCCTGGTCGAGACGGCGGGCGCAATCGCCGACTCATCGATTCAGCTCGGCGCCCAGAACATGCACTGGGGGGAGGAAGGCGCTTTCACCAGCCAAATCTCCGCAGCCATGCTCAAAGACGTCGGCTGCACCTACGTGATAATCGGACACTCCGAGCGGCGCCATCTCTTTGGTGAGACCGACGA
>CBFDAY010000055.1:0-11637 GCA_965602895.1 uncultured bacterium | reverse complement strand
TGGGCCGAGGAGCACAAGGCGCGCTGGTAACGTGTCGCATGCCGACCATACGGCGTCGCATTCAATGAAGGGAATGTGTAATGGGGGAGAGTAAGAGTTCAGCGGCAATCCAAGGGCCGAATATAGTGCGCATCGAATTGACGCCGGTGTTCGTGCCGTTTTTCGAGTTCGTCAGGCAGGCCATGCAGGCCGGGGCAGGAGGGCTTGGCATGGCGATCGAGGCCGAAGAGGCCTGGCTCGGCGGCGACTTCGTCATATGCAAGCTGGTCGCCGCCGGTGGCGCCATAGGTCTGGGAGAGGCGTTCGTCTGGCTCCCGGAGACCGGCGTCTCGCCCGAACAGCTCATTGACATCATCCGAAACGCGCTCGGCAAGTACTTGCTCGGCGAGAGCCCGTTCAACATCGAGCGCATACGCCATCGCATGGACAGCAACGTCGCCCGCAGCGACGTCGCCAAGGGGCTGCTCGACATGGCCTGCTATGACATGATGGGGCGCGTCACGGGCCGGCCCGCGAGCGACTTCATGGGTGGCCGCGTCGTGGACGAGATACCGCTGGCGGCGCTCATTCCGCTGATGGACGCCGACACCATGGTCGGCCTCATCGAGAACTTTTATGGCGAGGGAATTCGCACGATTCGCGTCAAGCTGGGCGGCGGAATTCCCGAGGACGTTCGGATAATGGAACGCATACGCGAAAAGTTCGGCGATGACCTGCGGGTGCGCGTCGATTACAATCAGGCGTATTCGCCACCCGAAGCGATTCGGGCGATCAAGGCTATCGAACCGTTCGGCATCGACTTCGCCGAGCAGCCGGTGCGCGCGACCGACTACCTCGGCATGGCGCATGTGCAGCAAAGGGTCGACACTCCGCTGATAGCGCACGAGGGCTGTTTCTCCCTGCAGGACATCGTCACGCTCGCCGAGCTTGGGGCCATCGGCGTAGTCGGCCTGAACTCCGAGCGGCCCGGCGGGGTCACCAACGCGCTGCGCGCCATCACATATGCCGAGCAACGTGGAATGGGCGCCGTGATTCACAACCAGACCCTCGGAATCGCGTCGGCCATGCAGATCCATCTCGCCGCCGCGAGACACTATTCGCTTGGGCATGCGACGGAGCTTTTCGGGCACGTCATGCTCGAGGACGACATGATAATCGAGCCCATCGACTATGACGACGGCAAGGCGACAGTGCCGGCCGGGCCGGGCTGGGGCGTCGAACTCGACGAGGACGCGCTCGCGAAATACGCTACCGCAAAGACAGTCAAGATGGAAACCAGGTAGTAATGTTTGTTATTTGTGTAGGGGCGCACGGCTGTGCGCCCAAACGACATGGAGGCGCCGCAGAAAATGTCAGATAAAGGACAACTCTATTTCGGAGGAGATATTTATACCGTCGACGAAGCGCGTCCGGCCGCCGAGGCGGTCGCCGTCAAGGAGAGGCGAATAATAGCTGTCGGTTCGGAAGATGAATGCCGGGCCGCTCTCGTCGAGGGCTTCGAGCCTATTGATCTGAAAGGACGCGCCCTGCTGCCCGGATTCATCGATACGCACCTTCATCCCGTTGTCTTGGTCTATTTCGACATGAATATCGATCTCCGAGATGCAACATCGATCGAAGAAGTGCAGGCCGACATGCGCGACGCTGCCAAGGCCGATTCCTCGGACGCGTGGGTCGTGGGCCTGCAGTTTGACGAGCAGAATATGCACGACCCCCGCCTGCCCACGCGCCACGATCTCGATGAGGCCTGTCCCGACAGGCCGGCGATTGTCATAAAGCACGATGGGCACATGGTTATCGCCAACACGAAGGCGATCGAGGCTTCGGGCGTATCGGCGGACACGCAAGACCCCGCGGGCGGCATGATCGACCGCGAGCCCGACGGCCACCCCGCCGGCCCGTTCCGCGAAAATGCGGCGCAAATCATTTTGAGCGCGATGCCGATACCGGAGATAGATTCCCTGATCGAAGGGGCGAAGTCGACCTTTGCGAAGCTGGCGGCAAAGGGAATAACGTCAATCGGCGCTGTCTTGCAGACGGATGAGGAGGGCCCGGCCGGCTCGTCGGGCGCGTTCGACGTGATGGCCATGAATATGCTTCTCGAACATGTGCCGATCAACCTGTACTGTCTCATCATCACCTGCGACGTGGACAAGATCGAGGAGGCCCGCCAGACCCCGCTCCACCAGGCGGAAGTCGGCGGACACCGAGTCGGCGGCATAAAGATATTTTCCGACGGCACCTACGGTTCCTGCACGGCTTACATGTCCGAGCCGTTTTCCGACCAGCCCGATAAGCGCGGCTTCCTTGTGCTCGGCGAAGAAGAGATTTACCGCCGCATGGTCGACGCGCATACCGCCGGACTTCAGATCACTATCCACGCCATCGGCGACCTCGCCAACCGGACGTGCATCGACCTTTACGAGCGACTACTCTCCGAGCATCCGCGCGAGGATCATCGGCATCGGATCGAGCACGCGTCCTCGCTCTCGGCCGAGATGGTCAAGGACATCGCCCGGCTCGGAATCATAGTCTCGACCCAGCCCTTGTTCATCCATTCGGAGAAGCACTGGCTGCACAAGCGCCTCGGGCCGGAGAGGGCGAAGTGGGCGTATCCGTACCGTGCGATTCTCGACGCCGGCGCAAAGATCGCGGGCGCATCGGATGCGCCTGTCGAATCGACCGACGTGCTGCACGCGATCCAGTGCTGTGCCACGCGCGAAGGTTTCGAGACGCAGCAGGCCATAACTGTAGCCGAGGCGATACGCATGTACACGATCGATGCAGCCTACGCCCAGTTTGAAGATTCGGTCAAGGGGAGCATCAGCGTCGGAAAGCGCGCCGACATGGTTATCCTGGCCGCGAATCCCGCCGCTGTTCCGGCGGAGCAAATCAAGGACATCCGCGTCGATCGGACGATCGTCGGCGGTGAGGTCGTGTATCAGGCCTGAGACAATCCAGGCGTGGCTTGCATACTTAGTGGAAACACCTGTTCATCTTTCTGGAGGAAAAAATGAGTCTGAAACAGCGTTTGACCGAAAAGGCGTTTGAGCTGGGTTTCGAGGATGTCGGCTTTACGACCGCGGAGCCGCTGGAATTGTATATTCAAGAGATCGAGTCGCGCCCTGAGATGTACGATTGGGTATTGGATATCGAAGGGGCAAACCTCAAGCGGGGGGCGCTCCTTTCCAGGAGCCATCCGTGGGCGAAATCGCTTGTCGTGTTGGTCCTGAACTATCACAAGCGCGCGTTTCCTACGCAGCTCACCGGCAAAATCGGTCGGATATACCTCGCCGATGATCGACAGGAGATGAAGGACTGGTACCTGAACGGAATGAACTTTCTCAGCTTCTTGACCGAGGAGGGGATTCGCTTTCATCTCGACGAGGAGATTCCCGCACGCATGTCGGCGGCCCGCGCGGGCGTTGTGACCTACGGCAAGAACTGCTTCGCCTATGCGAGGAAAAAGATGCTTGGCGCCTCGTGGCTTGTGGTCATCCCCATACTCATAGATGCCGAGATCGAGCCCGACGAGCCTTCGATCGAACTCGGTTGCCCGTCCTGGTGCAAAAACGCGTGCATCGCCGCGTGCCCGACCGGGGCCCTTTACGCCCCGAAGAAGATGAATCCGCGCAAGTGCATCGCATTTAACACCTATTATGCCCCAGGAATCACAGATCCCGATCTGAGGGAGCCGATGGGGATATGGGTATATGGCTGCGACCGTTGCCAGGAGGTCTGCCCGCGAAACCAGCCCTGGTTGAATCAAGGCCTGCCGGAAAATGATTCTCTTGCGGAAAGGGCCGATGACTTCCGATTGGACACCCTGCTCACTATGACACAGGATCACTATGAGAATAAGGTCTGGCCTCTCGCTTTCTACATTTCCAAAAAGAATATAGGAAAATGGAAGATGAATGCCGCAAGAGCGATGGGAAACCTCGGCGACATGGGATATATCCCGCTTCTCGCCGAAGCGCTCTCCGACAACCCGGACGAGACCGTGCGGGGAATGTGCGCATGGGCATTGGGAAGGCTTGGAGGGAGCGACGCCGGGTCGGCCCTTGAGGCGCGCCTCTCGCGGGAGGACGGGCTTGTCAAAAAAGAAATCGAGATGGCCCTGAGGCAGATGTGATTTCTTGCGGTCTCATCGGGGAGTGATGAGAAAACGAATCGCGCAAAGAGATAACGTTGTCGTATGCGAAGCCTGTATGGGCGGTTTGCCGCGCGACTGCTTCTATCGATGGGATCTGTAACCTACTCGCATGTCATGCGCAAAATCGCAAGGGCGCACAGCCGCGCGCCCCTACCGTTTTTTCTGTCGATAGCAGCCGCCTACGCGTGTATCTTCTTCAGCAGCCACGCCATGTTCTGGCCGAGCACCCGCATGGTTTGCTTGCCTTCCTCGTCGCCGTCGACGTCGCCGGGGTTCATCCCGATGCCGAAGTTCCAGTAGTTGGATCCCGGAATTATCATCTGGCTGATGGTGAAGAAGTGGTTGATGGTGTCGAATGCGTGAATGGAGCCGCCGCGTCGCACGGCGAGCACCGCCGCGCCGACCTTGCGCGTGAACATGTCGCCGTTGGCCTTGGCGACCAGGCCCGCCCTGTCGATGAGCGCCTTTATCTCGGCCGACACATCGGCGAAATACGTGGGTGAGCCGATTATGATTCCGTCGGCCTCCAGCATCTTTTCTATGCATTCGTTCATATAATCTTTGTCCACGGCGCACCGCTTGTCCTGGTTGCCGAAGCAGCCGTAGCAGGCTATGCAGCCGTGCATATCCTTGCCCGCAAGCTGAACCAGCTCCGTTTCGATCCCTTCCTTTTTCAGTTCCTCAAAAACGAGGCCGACGAGCATTGCCGTGTTGCCCTCCTTGCGGGCGCTTCCATTAAATGCCACTACCTTCATCGTCTATCCTCCTTGCTTGAGCTTTTTTCCCGCGCTCCGCGCCTGACCCTTTTCCATGGTCGAATCTTTTCCAGATGGTGATTATCCGGGCCGGATTGATATGCTACAGGTTTTTGGCATCAAATTGCAACCGTTTGTGGCAATTCATCATGTTGAAAAAAAGGGGGCGACCGCCCGGCCGCCCCCTCTAAAAACCCTTTGCGTGCTTGTATTCCTACAGCATTTCTTTTTCCATCTCGGGGATGGAAGAGTCGATGGCATCGACGATGATGTCTATCTCCTCTTTTGTTATTATGAGTGGCGGCGCGACCGCGATGGTTTCGAACATCGCTCTGGCAAAAACGCCCTTTTCCCATGTGAGCTCTTCGAGCCGATGCGTGCTCGTCATCGGAAGCTCGCCTATCTGTTCTCTTGTTTCCTTATCCCTCACTATCTCGACTGCCGCCATCAATCCCTTCACACGGATATCGCCGACCGACTTGTGGTCATACAACCCCTTGAGACGGTCTCCTAGATATGCGCCCATCTCGGCAGCGTTCTCAACCAGTTTCTGGTCCTCGATAATTTTCAGGTTTGCCAACCCCGCAGCGCAGCCCGCGGGATGATTCTGATAAGTGTATCCGTGCAGGAACGGCAGATAGTCGGGCAGTTCGTTGACGAGCGTGTCGAAAATTTCGTTGTTTACGACGGCCGCGCCGAGGGGGAAGTAACCGCTGCTGATTCCCTTGGCAATGGACATGAGATCGGGCCGCAGATCCCAGTTCATGCATCCGAACATCTTGCCCGTTCGCCCGAAGCCCGTGATGACCTCGTCGGCAATAAACAGCACCTCGTGCTTATCGCATATGGCGCGTATCTTCGGCCAGTATTCATCGGGAGGACATATCACGCCGCCCGTGCCCATGACCGGTTCACCGATAAAGGCCGCGACTGTTTCCGGCCCTTCGCGCAAAATGGCCTCTTCGAGCTGATCGGCGCACGCGGTGTTGCATTCCGGATAGGTAAGGCCGAGCTCGCAGCGGTAGCAATATGGCGGCATGATGTATACGAAGTCAGGGGGAACGGGCCCGAAACCATGGTGGAAAAACGTGATTCCCGTCGCATACATGGAGCCGAGGCTGACGCCGTGAAACGCGTAAGTGCGCGAGATGATCTTCTTCTTGTCTTCCTTCCCCTTGAGCGACCAGTACATGCGCGCGATTTTCATGTTTGTATCGTTCGTCTCCGAGCCGCCGCAGGTGAACGTGACATGATTCATGTTCCACTCCTTCGGCATGAGACCGGCCACCTTGGCCGCAAGCTCGATGGCCGGCGGATTGGAAAAGCCGAAGAAACTCGAGAAGTATTCGAGCTTGTCCATCTGTTCGACGATGGCATCGACGACAGCCTTCTGGCCGTGCCCTATCACGACGTTCCATAGAGTCGAGAAGGCGTCGATATATTCCTTCCCGTCTATGTCCTTTATGCGCGTGCCGTTGCCTTCAACAATGATGCGAGGCCCCTTATCCTGTATTTCCTTGAGCTGGCTGGTTGGGTGCAACACATGCTTGCGATCCATTTCACTCAGTTCTTTTTTTGATTTCATTGCCGTTCCTCCTTGGAAAAAGTCCCTCCGGGCGTCATGCCCCAATAACCTTTACACCGGATATCTTGTCGGATCACATTCCCCCTTGAAACGATTTGTGCTTTGCCCCAAATTTCCACGTTTCCGACGATACAAAAGCGCAATCCCGGGCGGCTTCCCGCTCAGATGCCGTTAAGACGCCTGTCTATCGCCTCCCCGATCAACTTGCGCACTTCGTCCCGGTTCAGCGCCTTCGGCTCTATCACCCACTGGAGCGCCATTCCCTCGATCAGGGCAACCATGAGCCTGGCGCTTTCGGCCGCGTCATGCGAGGCGAACTCGCCGCTTTTGATTCCATCCTCCACGACTTCGGCGACGCGATTGCGATATGCCCTGAGTTGTTTCCTCAAGGCGCTTCGAACCGTCTTGTGCTCGAAGGCCATTTGCACGAGATTGTAGAAGACCCTGTTCAACCGGCGGTTGAATATGAACTCGTCGACAAGGAAATCCAGCGCCGCCTCGACTTTTTCCGACGCCGACCGCGCGGATTGAGTGTGCTCCACCAGAAGACGGTCATATTTTGTGACAATCGATTCGGACAGCGCGAAGACGATGTCGTCCTTGCTCTTGAAGTAGTAGTGGATTACACCATAGTGGAGGTTGGCCTTTTTGGCGATATCCTTGACGGTAACGCTTTCGTGCCCCTTGTTGGCGAGGCACCGGAACAGCGCGTTGATGATCTGCTCGCGGCGTTGCGGTGCGATACTTTTCCTTGGCATGGCGGCTCCGGCCGGGATATTAAGTTAGTCGACCGACTTAAATTATATCCGCGCCCCCGCCTCCTGTCAAGTGTTTTTTTGGGATTCCCAATTTTTACCGAAGAGAGCCGCCGATGAGATCGCCTCGGTCGCTCGGGCTATGCCCTGCGCTCCCTCGCAATGACAGTTTGTAAGCGGCACGCCCTGCTGAAAACGGAAATGGCGACGCCCTGTTATGAGGTTCCCTGTCATTGAATGCCGAGATCTGCAGCCCCAAGGAGGTCGATGATGAGGCGCGCGGCCACCTGGGCCGTCACAAGGGCCTCTCATAGATCAGATGGCAATGCTCGCCGCATCTGTCGGTCAGAACAAAGCCGAAATGCTCGTAGAGCCTGATCGCGTTCTCGAATTTCTCGGCCGTCTGGAGGAAGATTCTCTCGTGGCCTTGGGAACGCGCGAATTCGAGTACGGCGAGCAGCATTCTCTTGCCGTGCCCGCCGCCGCGCAGATCGGGCTTTAAATACATTCTCCTCAGTTCCGCCTCCGTATCCGACCTGTGCTTTACGCCGACCGTTCCAACGATTTCTCCATCCGTTTCGAGAACGAGGAAAGCGCTTGCGGGCGGAACGTAAAACCCGGCCACATTCTCCACGTCCCAATCGTCGCTGTGGCGGCCGAGGCCGAAGCCGAATTCAGTCAGGACTGATTCGACGAGGTCCCGCACCTGATGTGAATCTTCGGACGTGAAAGGGCGCAGTTCGATTGCCGGGCTTGATTTCTCCGAGTTACGCAATGAGGGTCGGCCTCCCGGAAGGGCTAGACGAGTTCGCGGACCCTGTCGAGTATCCTGTGCGCGGTCTCGAGCTTGGTCAGCCGGGGGAGCTTTTCGGAGCCGCCATTTTTGTCGAGGATCGTCACTATGTTGGTGTCGGCGGCGAATCCCGCCCCGGCCTGCGTGATGTCGTTGCAGACGATCAGGTCGAGGTTTTTCTTTTCCAGCTTCTTCATCGAGTTCTCGACGAGGTCGCGGGTTTCGACGGAGAATCCCACGATGATTTTCTTGCCCTTGCGCTTGCCGAGTTCGGCAATGATATCGACCGTAGGCTCCAATGTCAGGGTCAGGTCTGCCTTTTTCTTTTTCATTTTGTGAACGGCCGATTTGGCGGGCGTAAAGTCGGCGACGGCAGCGGCGCCGATCACGACCTTGCAGCCCCGGGCTTTGCGGAGGGTTGTGTCGGCCATCTCGGCCGCGGTTCTCACGCGAATTGTCTCGACCCCCTCGGGTGAGAGAAGGCTCGCGGGCCCCGAAACAAGGATCACCTTCGCCCCGCGCTCGCTCGCCGCCTGCGCGACGGCATAGCCCATCTTGCCGGTGGAGTGATTGGTGATGTAACGCACGGGATCGATAGGCTCCTGCGTGGGACCGGCCGTCACCAGCATTTTTATTCCATCGAAATCCTGCTTGGGAATGAGGATAGAAACGATTTGATCGAGAATGGTCTCCACGCTCGCCAGCCTGCCTTTGCCCACGTCGCCGCAGGCCAGGACGCCTTCCTCCGGCTCGACGAAACGGAAGCCTCTCTTTTTCAGGATGTCGATATTCGTCTGTACTGCGGAATTGGCGTACATGTCGCAGTTCATGGCGGGGCAAACGAGGATAGGCGCGCGTGTTGCCAGAACGAACGTCGTCAGAAAATCGTCGGCGATGCCGCAGGCGAGCTTGCCGATGATGTTGGCAGTGGCCGGCGCGATCACCGCGATCGAGGCCCTCTGCGCGACCGTGATATGCTCGATTTCCCACTCCTCAACGGGCGTCCAAAGGCTTGTTATGACGGGCCGGTGGACGAGCGACTGGAAAGTGAGCGGCGTCACAAACCGCTGGGCCGCCTCGGTCATGACGACGGTCACTTCGGCGCCGGCCTGCCTGAGTTTGCTTGCAAGATCGCAGGCCTTATACGCCGCGATGCCGCCACACACGCCGAGCATTATCGTCTTGTTATTTAGCGGGTTCGGGCTCATCTTCCTCATCCGGCGCAAGGCGGACCTTGCCCTCGGCGATTTCCTGAAGCGCGATTATCCCATTTTTCTTGGACGTCGTCTTGATCGTTGGGGGCATGCCATTGTTGAGCTGGCGCGTCCTTTGGAACGCCATCTCGAGCAGCGTGTATTTTCCTCCGGCATGTCCGAGAAGATCTTTGGTTGAAACCTTGAACATCTAAAATTTCCTCCCTGCTTTATTGAATGGTTTTCAGCGGCCGTTAATTCAGGCGGTCGGCGCGGTACCTCTCAGCTATTATAATAGACTTCAGATGTTCGACCGCTTCGTTCACTTTTTCGTTTATTACGAGATAGTCAAACGTGGGGTAACAGTGGAATTCGGTCCTCGCGTTCTTCAACCTGATATTCGCATCCTTGGCCGAATCGGATCCACGCTCTCTCAGTCGTCTTCTCAATTCAGCGAGCGACGGCGGCAACAGCAATATCAGTACGGCCCGAGGGAAAGCCCGACTGATCGAGTATGCCCCTTGCACGTCGACATCAAGCACGGTGTCCTTGCCGGCCTGAACCCGCTTTTCCAGGAAGTCGCGCGGAGTCCCGTAGAAATGGTCGTGTACCTCCGCCCATTCCAGGAAAAGACCTCTGTCCCGTTCCTCGTGGAATCTCTTTTTCGAGATGAAGAAATAATCCTCGCCGTCACGCTCGCCCTTTCTGGGCCGCCTCGTAGTATACGAGACCGACATTGCCAACTCCGGCATATCGGCCAGCAGACGTTCGCAAACCGTGGTCTTGCCCGCTCCCGAAGGGGCCGAGACCACTATGATCAGCCCTTTGCGGGAACGCAACGCCGACACGACGGGCGCTATCGGGTCGGATTTCGGTTGTCTTGCCGTCATTCCCTCAGGTCTCGGTATCCCTTATTCTCTGGGTCAGAGTTTCGGGATTCACGCCGCAGAGTATGACATGGTTGCTGGTAGTGACAATCACGGCGCGCGTCTTGTGTCCCTGTGTGGCGTCGATCAGCCTGTTCTCGGCCTTTGCGGTGTCGCGCAGGCGGAGCGAGGGCTTCGAGTCGGGGAGCACTATCGCCACGATTTTGTCGGCCATTATCGCTGCGCCGAATCCAATGCTTATGATACCCGCCAAATCTTCCTGCCTGCCGGGCGGTTCCCGCGCGCCCGCTTCATTCCACGTTCTGCACTTGCTCGCGCATCTTCTCCAGCAGCCCTTTGACCTCGACGACCTCATGGGATATCTGCGCGTCGCGGGCCTTGGAGCCTATCGTGGTTATTTCTCTGAACATTTCCTGGAGCAGAAAATCGAGCCTGCGCCCGACGTTGGACCCCTGCCGGGCGAGCGCGTCGAACTGCTGAATGTGGCTCTCCAGCCGCGCCAGCTCTTCGGCAATATCGACACGATCTGCAAACACCGCAACCTCAGTGAGCAGCCTCTGTTCGTCTATCTCCGAACCGGTCGGCAGAAGAGAATCAATGCGCTCTTTGAGTCGCTCGCGGTATTCGTCGATTATCCCGGGTGCGCGGCCGCCGATATCCTTGGTGATCGATTCAATCTGCCGGAGCCGCTCCGAAAGGTCGGCCCAGATGTTCGCGCCCTCGCTCTTTCGCATTTCCAACAGCTTCTCGACTGCGCCGGTCAAGGCCTGTGTCGCGAGTTCCCACAGATCGGTCATCTCCTCCGGCCTCGGGGCCTTCAACGTCCACAACGAGCCGAGCCTGAGAACCGAGGTTGCGCCGATGTCGTCTTTCAGGCCGGCATGTTGGGCGAAAGCACGCGCCTTATCCACATATTGCTGCGCAAGATTTTGATCGCATTCAACATGCCCGATCTTGGGCAATTCCCCTTCCAAGGCCAGCGAGACGTTCACACGACCTCGCTCGAGGCAAGCCTGCAGCAGCTTCTTAGCATCGTTCTCGAATGCGCCGAGCGCTGCCGGCATCTTGATGCCGAAATCGAGATACCGATGATTCAGAGAAGACATTTCCACACTTACAGTTATGCCATTGGATTCGGCCGTCGCGTGGCCGAACCCTGTCATGCTGTGTATCATATAGCTCCTCAATAAATTATGCCGATTGAAAGGGTCGCCAGTACAATGGATTATAGCCGTGAAAGGGGGGATTTGTCAAATTGACGAGATATTAATAAATTGTGCAAACCTTTGAGGATCAGTGTCTTTAAATCGTGTCGAAGCGGGATGCCGCAGGCGGGATCGTCCCCTCGGCCAGCCGAGGCGCAGAGCCGCGGGCGGGAAATGCTGTGGGGTTATCTAATTATTGTTCCTTCCGAAGAACCGGTCGAAAAACGCCTTCTTATCGATGAGTTCCAGGTCGATCCTCTTGAAATCGCGGACTTCCTGCGAGCTGATTTCGGGCGCATCCACCAGTT
>CBFDAY010000054.1:0-11685 GCA_965602895.1 uncultured bacterium | reverse complement strand
GGCGGAGATGGCCAGGATCAATTTGCCTTTTTGGTAGTTGTAGTCACCGATTACGATCGTGCCGCCCCTGGTCAGGCGGAATTCGGTGTTGAGCACGTCTCGCGACCGTCCGCGCGTGGACTTCTCTACTATCCTGATCTTCATCTTGATTCGGCCTGCCTTGTATTCGCGAGGATACAGGCGCAGCTCGCGCAGACCGGGAAGGGCTATCTTGGCCTCTCCGCCCATGGGAACTTTTCTCGCAATTTTCGAGACGAGCTTGTATGTGGAATACCGAAACGTCCCATGGAATTGCTCCACGATATGCCTGATCTCGCGGTCGACCCCCGGCACGCCGTCCGACGCTTCGATAACGTATACGACGATCTTCACGACTTCGGCCGATTCGCCTGGTTGCGCCGCCGCCTCCGGTCCGATCAGGAAAACGAGACAGATCAACGCCGCCAGTGCGAAAAAAGCCCTTCGAAACGCCGCGCCCGTCATCGAGCTTTTCACGTTTTCTCCTCCGCCTCTGTCGGCTGCTGTTCCATCACCCAAATGATCTTCATCTTGCTCTCGCCGACTTCGTAAACCATCACGGAGCAATCCTCGGAATCCATGTTGTCTATGATACAATCGTTTGCCGCCAGCGTAGGCGCCTGGTTGCCCGGAAGATAAGCGAGGACCAGAAAGATCGCTATCGCCGCGACCCCCACGGCAGCCCACGCGGGCCCGGGTATCCACAATATCCGTACAAGCTTGTCAAATACCGACTCCGGCCCGGGGCCGCTTGATACGCTAACGGCGGAGTCCACTTGCGCCCATATCTGCGAGAGGTCTTCATCGGCAACGATATTCTTGTAATGCGACTGGAGCGCACCGCTTACACATTCGAGCTTCTCGAGTTCGGTCGAACAATTCTCGCACTGTCGAAGATGTTCGCTGATCTCGTCGAACTTCCTCCCGCGCAATTGGCGGTCATGATAGCTGTCGAGCAGCCGCCTGACTTTCTCGCAATCAATAGCCATAATTATCTCAACCCCTAACCCCCTTCGTCAACTATTTTATCAATCCAGGTGCGGCTCAAGCAATTCCTGGAGTTTCTTTCTTCCATAATGAAGTCTCGACATCACGGTCCCCTGCGAACAGCGCATAACCTTGGCTATTTCCCTGTATGAGAGCCCCTCGATCTCCCTGAGCACTATCGCCGTCCGCTGCTCGGGTGGAAGCTTTTGTATAGCCTTCTCAATAAGATCGCCGAGTTCCTTTTTCATCAACGCCGAAGCGGGGTCTTCCGAGGTCGGAGCGACCGGATAATCCCCCTTCTCTTCGTCCGCCTCGATTTCCTCTCGGAACTCGATCTGCCCTCGTCTGCTCTCCTTTCTTCCGAGATCAATTGCCGTGTTGGTCGCGATCCTGTACAGCCACGTGTAAAAGCTCGATTTCCCCTTAAACGTATCCAGCGAGCGGTAGACTTTTATGAAAGCCTCCTGCACCGCGTCGAGCGCGTCCTCTCTGTTTCCCAACAGGCCGTACGCAACCGCATAAATCCTGCGCTGATACTTCTCCACAAGCGCCTGAAAGGCCGCCTGGTCGCCGCGCCGGGTTTTCTCTATCAGTACCTCATCAGAGGGCATGCTTCCGCTTGGCTCCTCAATACTTAGACGCCCTCGGCGCACCGATATTCAATAGAGCCCACGAGGGCCGACAATCAACACCCTTGCCATTTGTCCCACTATATCGAATTATCGCGCAAACGGCCAAAGGGGCGATTATCTCAGCGCAGAGCGCCGGATCTCGGCACAGGACGGCGGCGTAAAAACAAAATGGAAAGGGCAATCAGGGCGCCTTGCGCGCAATATTCTGTCCGTCAACGCTTTAGGATGAAGAACGGCTTCCGCTTTAGCTATGAATCCGGCGCTCATCCACCACCCGGCGGGCTCTAGTTCTCCGGCGCGACGTGTTTGAGGGCCACGCCGACATCGTTGGGCACCTTGGCCTTGCCATCCCGGTCAAAAACGATCAACTGGCGGCTCAAAAGCGAATCAAGCACCTTCGGGGTCGCTCCGAAGCTGCTGAAAGACTGCTCTTCGAAGAACCTCGGGTCTTGCGAGAGCTTGAACAGGACGGCATATTCGATATCGTTCAGGGCGGAGATCTTCCGCGATATGTCGGTGGGCTGGATGTTATGACTGAGTTGCTCGTTCAGTTTATCAAGCGTTTCCTCCAGTGCCTTTATCTTTCTTTCGGTGTCGCTTATGCTGTTTACGATTTTGCCGACCCGGTCGGAAGCCTCTTGCGACTTGGCCTTGCTTGTGCGGCGCCCACGGTATTGCACCATCTCGGATTCGTGCGCGAGGAAATCCTTGAGGCTGAACATCAGCTCGACGACCTTCTGGTGCAGTTCCGTCGTCGTGGCGGTTATCTCGCGGCTCAGACGCACGGTGTCGAGATAATACCGATGCGACTGCCAAAGTGTGAAGCCCGAAACGGCCAATATGCACACGCACAGCACGAAAGATATCACGAGCATAGACGTCGCGACGTTCATGCTCTCCAGCGTCGGCGTCGCATGAGCGGGAGCGGAAAGGATCGTGAGTGCAAGAAAAACGGCGGAAAGAACGACTACCCATCGATTGCCGGTCCAGCGTGGTCTGCGCATTTTTTTCTCCAAACCAATATCCGGGGCTGACTCTTTATATCATAACGAATCATTATACATCCTGCCGCACGGACTGTCAAACGGGTGATTGGGCTTAGGTACAATCATACAAAGGCTTTCCGCAATCGGGCGAAATGAGCGCGCGAGCCACGCGGCCTTATGGCCTCCAGTACCGGCAAACAAGGGATGCAGCTCGTTTGACGCCCCCCAACGGGTCGGCTATAATAGGCATCGCCTTGCCCGTTCCGCCGCCGGAGTAAATAGTTAACTGCAAATGATTGAAGACCTTCGAACACTCAGACCATATGTGCGCCGTTATCTGGGCGCGTACGCGCTCGGATGCGTTTGCCTCGTGGGCTCGAATGCGCTCGCGCTGCTCATCCCATGGCTGACGGGGCAGACGATCGACCACTTGCAGCATGCCAAGGTGTCCGCGGACCTTGCCAGGCCCCATTTTTACGGGATTCTCATCATCGTCGTGGCGTCCGTTCAGATGGTGATAAGAATAGGGTCGCGCTGGTTTCTCCTCGGTAACAGCCGCAAGGTGGCGCGCGACCTGCGCAACAACCTGTTCGCGCATATGCAAAAGCTCTCTCCTTCATATTATGTGCGAACCCCGACCGGCGACCTTATGTCGCGGGCGGTCAACGACATGCAGTACGTCCAGAGCCTGGTTGGGCCGGTCATCCTCTACGTTGCCAACACGTTCATCCTGTACGTCGGCGCCATCCCGATCATGCTGGGCAAGAGCGCCGAGCTTACGCTTTGGGCCCTCATCCCCTACCCTCTTTTTCTCATCACATTCAAGAGATTCTCCTCGGCGCTCTTTGCGCGTTCGCGAGCGGTGCAGGAGCGTCTGGCCGGGCTCAGCGCCCGCGCGCAGGAAAGCATCTCGGGAATCCAGATAATCAAGGCCTACGTCCAGGAACAGAGCGAGTCCGGCCATTTTCGGGACATGAGCGAGGATTACCTCGCGACCAACATCCGCCTCATAAAAATCCACAGCCTGCTCATGCCTCTGATCGCCACCGTAGGCTCCCTGGGAATGCTGGTCGTGATCTGGATAGGAGGCAGGCGCGTGATAGAAGGCCAGATCAGCCTGGGCGATTTCGTCGCATTCAGCGGCTACCTGATGATCCTCGCCATGCCCACGGCGTTTCTCGGGATGATAATAAGCGCTTCCCAGAGGGGCCTGTCGGCGCTGAGACGCATCAACGAGGTCCTCGAGGAGCGACCCTCGATCGCCGACGGCCCGCAGACAAGGCCGTTCACAATCGAGCACGGCGAAATCGAGATAAAGGACCTTTCGTTTGCCTACGCGCCCCAGGATAATGGCATGAACGACCGTTTCGGGCTGAAGGAGATCAACCTGCGCGTTCCCGCCGGCACAACACTGGCCATCGTCGGGCACACCGGCTCGGGCAAGACTACTATGATCAACTTGATCTCCCGAATGCTCGAAGTCGAGCCCGGAAAAATATTCATCGACGGCAGGGACATCACGACCGTTCCCCTGGCGGAGATGCGAAAAAAAATCGGCATGGTCCCGCAGGAAAGCTTCCTGTTCTCGACCACACTGAGAGAAAACATCGATTTCGGCGGGCGCGGAAACAATGGGCTGGGCGTCGAGGGCGCGACCCGGCTGGCCGGCCTCATGCCCGACGTCGAGAGTTTCCCCAAGGGGTTCGAGTCCGTAATTGGCGAGCGCGGCATCAACCTGTCGGGAGGTCAGCGACAGAGGACCGCGCTGGCGCGCGCGCTGCTGGCGGACCCTAGGATACTCATCCTCGACGACGCGTTTTCCAGCGTCGACACGCACACCGAGGAGCAGATACTGGAAAACCTCAAGGACAATCTGCACGGGAAGACGGCAATCATCATTTCACACCGGGTCTCGACGGTCAAGGACGCCGACAAGATAATCGTGCTGGAGAAAGGCCGAATCGCGGAGGAGGGCACACACGCTTCACTCGTCGAGGCGGGCGGAATATACGCGGACCTGTACCGGAAACAACTGTTGATCGAAGAGCTGGAAGAAATGGCATAGCCTAATCGAACAGAAACAATACTTTCGTTTCGAAACACTTTTTGTCGGAACTATTGCCCGACCCACGGAAGTTCAATGACAAGAAATATAAAAAGACACCTGACGTTGGAACCGCGACTTTTCAGGCTTCTTGCATCCCTCATCATTGCAACATGCATTCTCATGCTTCCATTTGCATGCTCCGAAAAGGAGACGCTTTCGGTCGAGAATGAAATGAATGTCCTCCTGATAACGATTGACACATTGCGCGCGGACCGCCTCGGCTGCTACGGATACGACAAACCTGTTTCAAGAATGATCGATGCGCTTGCCAACCGCGGCGTGCAACTCAACAACTGTATGAGCCAGAGTTCCATGACTCCGACTTCACATGCGTCGATACTCACCGGCCAGAACCCGTACAGGCACGGAGTGCGAACAATGAAGGGAGGCGAGCCGTACAAGCTCGACCGCGACCATTTCACGCTCGCGACCCTTCTGAAAGGCGCAGGATACGAAACCGCCGCATTCATCAGCGCGATGCCGCTCGTGAAAGAAAAATTCGGGCTGGACAACGGTTTCAACCTCTATGAACAGAGTTTCTATAAAGAGGTCGAATTTGTGCAGGAACTGCAAGACGCGGACACCCGAAGAAATCAGAATCCCACTCAAAGAAGAGGCGACCTCACGACCTCGCTCACGATCAAGTGGCTGCGCGGGCTTGAGGGCGAGCCTTTCTTTCTCTGGGTTCACTACTTCGACGTTCATGAGACTTATCTCATTCCCCCGCTGATTCCAGGGACGTTCATGTATTCCATCGAAAAACCCCTGACCGACATAAGTCCTCGGATGTACGACGTCGAGCTGCGCTTCGTCGACATGCTGATTGGAAATCTGATTGACGAGCTATACAGATTAGGATTCGGCCGGAACACGTTGATCGTCATGACTTCCGACCACGGGCAGGGACTGAGCGATCACGACTATCCATATCACACGATGAAGCTGTATCAGGAACAGATACACGTCCCACTGATATTCGTGGGGAAATCGATTCCGTCGGGCCTCAAAATAGACGGCCTCGTCAGGTCGATCGACATCGCGCCGACCGTGCTCGACATCCTCGGATATCCGAGGGCTCCCGCCGACATTGATGGAAAAAACCTGCGGCCGATGTGGGAAAGGCCGGAGCAAAAAACCGACAACGGTCCCCCTGCCTACAGCGAAACCTCGTATCCGAAGGAGATATTGGGAAAATCACCGGTTTTTTCGGTAATCAAAGGAAACCTGAAGCTGATTTCTTATGTCGAGTCTCAAGGCGAAAACGAATTGTTCGACCTTTCCCAGGATCCAGAGGAATTGAAAAATATAATCTCCGAGCATCCCGAACTTGCCGAGGAACTCGGGGAAACGATCAAGCAACTGCAAGCCGGAACAGTCTTTGATGTAAAGCATGCGACGGATGACGAGAGCAAAGAAACGCAGGCGCTGCTGAGGTCTCTCGGGTATTTGAAATGAGATTTTAAAATGCACGGAGTCGGAGTAGGCACATATCACGAGGAGGAGGCCCTCGGGAAGGCTTATGACGCGTATCTTGTAAAACGGCTGTGGACATACATACGGCCCTACAGGATGAGGATAGTCGTGTCCCTGCTCCTGATGCTGCTCATTTCCGCGCTCCAGCTCTTGAGGCCGTTCCTTATCAAGATCGCCATCGACTCGCACATCACTCCCCGCAGGATAGAAGGCTTGAACACCCTCGCGATGGTTTTCTTCCTGGCCCTTGCCGGCGAGTTTGTGCTCCGTTACTACGAAGCGGTTGTGACCGGCAAGACGGGGCAGCTCGTGATCTTCGACCTGAGAACCGAGATATTCGATCATATCCTGAAGATGTCCGCCCGCTACTTCGACAAGACCCCGGTCGGCAGGCTGATCACCCGCGTCACGACCGACGTCGAGGCGCTGGACCAGATGTTCGCATACGGCGTGGTCACCATCCTCGGCGACGTCATCAAGATCCTCGCGATCGTTGTCATCCTTTTCATCGTGGATTTCAGGCTGTCGCTGGTCACGTTCACGATCGTGCCGTTCCTTATCGCCTCTACGATGTATTTCCGGCTCAAGGCGCGCGACGCCTTCCGCTCGATAAGGGTATTCCTCGCAAGGCTCAACTCTCTGCTCCACGAAAGCATCTCCGGAATGAGCGTCGTGCAGATGTTCGCGCGCGAAGAGGCCGGCCGGTCGCAGTTCGAGGCCGTCAATACCGACCTGCGAAACGCGCAGCTCAGGTCGGTCTTCTACGAATCGGGACTGTCGGCGCTCGTTGAATTCATCGGGTCGGTCGGCCTCGCGCTCATCCTGTGGTACGGTGGTGGCCAAATAGTGAGGGAGGCGCTCACGTTCGGCTCGCTCGTGCTCTTTATCGAGCTCGTCGGCCGTTTCTTCGAGCCGATCTTCAGCCTGAGCCAGCAGTACACGATCATGCAGTCGGCCATGGCGTCGTCGGAGCGCATATTCAGGCTGCTCGACACGAGCGAGGCAATCGAGAACCCGCCCGAGCCCGTCTCGCTCGACGGTGTCCGCGGCGAAATCGAGTTCCGCAACGTCGAGTTCGGCTACAGTGCAGGGACCCCGGTCGTAAAGGGCGTCTCCTTCAAGATAGCGCCGGGCGAAAAGGTCGCCATCGTCGGCGCCACCGGCGCCGGCAAGACTACGCTGATAAAGCTGCTCACGCGGCTGTACGACGTGGACACCGGCAGCATCCTGGTCGACGGCAGGGATATCCGCGGCCTTGACAAACACGAGCTGCGGCAAAAAATCGGGATGGTGCTGCAGGATGTATTTCTTTTCTCCGGCGACATCGACTACAACATCAGAATCGGCAACGACTCGATCTCGCCCGCAATGGCCAGGGAAGCAGCGCGCAAGGCCAACGTCGACGCATTCATCGACAGATTTCCCAACCGGTACAACGAACAGGTCAGGGAGCGCGGCAAGAACCTCTCGGGAGGAGAGAAACAGCTGATCTCGTTTGCGCGCGTGCTCGCGTACAAGCCCAAGATCCTCGTGCTCGACGAGGCGACGTCGAGCGTCGACACAAACGCCGAGCGGCTGATCCAACAGGCTGTCCACAAGCTGATGGAGGGGAGGACGTCGATCGTCATCGCTCACCGTCTGTCAACAATCAAGGGCGTCAACCGCATTTTGGTCATGCACAAGGGGCAGATCGTCGAAGAAGGCACGCACGCCGAGCTGATAGCGAAACAGGGAGTCTACTACAAGCTGTATCTGCTGCAATACAAGGCACAGGAGGCTTTGAACAACACGGCCAAAGCCGCCGCCGACAATCACGGCGGAATGTCCCGGGGAAAATAGGGACAGGAAATCTGTCCCTATTTTAAGGAGTGATTGTTGCGTTGATCCCTATTGACGGAGTTACATGGAAGCCGCCGACATCGAAACCCGGGCGGGTCCTTCGGCCGCGGGTCACGTCGATCTTTCTTCCCCGGTGTTCCACCGACTCCAGCCGCAGCTCGGCGTTTTTCCCGACCTTGAGCTTGCCGATAACCATGACGGGCTCGCCGGTCCTGAATGCATCGCCGACGAGACTCGATGCCTTGGCAACGGCGGCGGCGTAGCCCGAACCGAAAACGAATACTTTTTCCTCCGATCCATAGCCAAGCGTGAAATGGAGCGTGCGATATGTGTCGCCCCCGGCGGGCTCATAGTCGATGACGCGGCCGATTATCTCGACGCGGTGGTTGTGATAGGCTCCCGGATCGCTCAAGACGCTGTGAAGTTCGACCCGGCTTGGCGTGGTGGTTGTCGCGCAGCCGAAAACGGCGCATGCGGCAAGAAGAAAACCGGCTGCGCGAGTGGCATACGAAGGCGGGACTCCTGTGAAGGAGGCAATCGATCCGCGACGTCTCATTTCGATTTTCGTCGAGCGCGCTTTCTCCTGTTGCGCTCTTCTTTCATCAGCTTATACTCAATGCTGTCGACAAGCGCCTCCCAGCTCGCTTCGATGATGTTTTCGTGCACCCCGACCGTGTTCCAAGTATCGTCTTTGTCGCTCGATTCGATGAGCACGCGCGTTTTCGCGCCCGTGCCCGACTTGGCGTCGATGATACGAACCTTGAAGTCGGACAGGCGCATGTCGCCAAGCTCTTTATAGAACGGTTCGAGGGCCTTGCGAAGCGCGCAATCGAGGGCGTTGACGGGGCCGTTCCCCTCGGCGGCGGTGTGCTCCTCGACTCCATCGACCACGACCTTTATCGTCGCCTCCGAGACGATCTGGTTGTCCTCCCGCTTCTCTACGATGACCCTGAAGCCGGCGTGGCGGAAGAAGCTCTTGTGCGTGCCTTTGGCCTTGTGCATGAGAAGCTCGAGCGAGGCGTCGGCGCCTTCGAACTGATAGCCTGCCTCCTCGAGTTCCTTGAGGCGCCGCACCAGGTCTTTGGCGCGCTGGTCCTTGCGGCCGATGTCGATTCCAATCGCTTTTGCCTTGGCCGCCACGCTTCCCCTGCCAGCAAGCTCCGAGACCAGCACGCGCCTGCGGTTTCCGATACTCTCCGGAAGCACGTGCTCGCAGGTGCGGGGGTCTTTTTCGACAGCGTCGGCGTGCCACCCGCCTTTGTGCGCGAATGCGCTGTGTCCGACGTAGGGCTGGTTGTTGCGGGGCGCGATGTTCGCGAGTTCGCTTATGTTGTGCGACACATCGCGCAGGCGCCGCAGTTGCGCCGCCGTGACGACGCGGACGCCCATCTTGATAAAGAGGTTCGGAATGATAACGCACAGGTCGGCGTTGCCGCATCTCTCGCCGTAGCCGTTTATCGTCCCCTGCACTTGCACAATCCCTTTTCCCACGGCCAGCAGCGTGTTCGCGGTAGCGAGGCCGGAATCGTTGTGAACGTGGATGCCGAGCGGCGTGTCGACCGTTCGCTTTGCCGCGTCGATGGCTTCGGAGATGAGGCCCGCCATGCTGCCTCCGTTCGTGTCGCAGAGGATGATCCGGCCCGCGCCGCCCTTTGCGGCGGCCTCGAGCGTCGCCAGCGCATGGTCTGGGTTTTCCTCGTACCCGTCAAAGAAATGCTCGGCGTCGTAAAACACTTCCCGTCCGCGCGATTTCAGGAACCGGACGGTATCCTCGATCAGCTCTAGATTCCTCTTTAGCGAAACCCTGAGCACCTTGCGAACGTGAAAGTCCCACGACTTGCCGACAACGGCGACATGGTGCGTGCCGGCGTCGAGCAATTTGCCGAGGGCCTGATCCTCCTGCGGCCTCAGCCGAGGGTGGCAGGTCCCCCCGAAAGCGACCGGCCTGGCGCGCTTCAGGCGAAGTTTCTTGACTTGCCGAAAATAGTTCGCGGCCTTCGGGTTCGATGCCGGCTGCCCGCCCTCAATGTAATGGATTCCGAGCCCGTCGAGAAGCTGTGTGACCACCATCTGATCTTCCAGGGAGAAGGCGATGCCTTCGCCCTGTGCCCCGTCCCGAAGGGTTGTGTCGTAGAGTTCAAGCTTCATTGCCCTATTCCTCGGTGACGGCCCCTTTTTCGAGCTCGAACGCCTTGTGAAGTATGCGCAATGCGTCTTGTCCGCGTTCGGCGTTGACCACGCACGAGATTTTTATTTCCGACGTGCTGATCATGTCGATGTTGATTCCCTCGTCGGCAAGCGCCTTGAACATCTTCGCGGCGACGCCCGAATGGCTGCGCATGCCGACGCCGACGGTCGAGACCTTTGCGATCTTGTCGTCGGCGCACACTTCCTTGGCGCCCAGGACCTCTTTGAGTCGATTACCGACAGCGACAGCTTTTTTCGTCTCACTCTTGGGGACGGTAAACGATATATCGCTGAGGCCGCGCTCGCTGACGTTCTGAATAATCATGTCGACGACGATTTTTCCCTCGGAAATCTTCTCGAAAATCTGCGCGGCCACACCCGGCTTGTCCGGCAGGCCGACGATGGTGATCTTGGCCTCGCTCTCATTCAGGCTGACTCCGCTTACCATAACCTTTTCCATTGAAGCGACCTCCTTCGTTACCAAGGTGCCGGGATCATCGCTGAAAGTCGAACAGATGCGCATGGGCACCCCGTATTTCTTTCCGAACTCGACCGCGCGTATGTGCATTACCTGCGATCCCAGACTGGCCATCTCGAGCAATTCGTCATAGGAAATTCTCGACAGCTTCCTGGCCTCCGGCACGATGCGCGGGTCGGCCGTATATACGCCCGCCACGTCGGTGCATATCTCGCAAAGGTCGGCTTTAAACACGGTTGCGAGCGCGACGGCGCTGGTGTCGGAGCCTCCGCGCCCCAAGGTGGTGATCGCGTAGTCGTCGTCCACGCCCTGGAATCCGCAGACGATCGCTATCTTGCCCGCATCCAGCTCCTTTTGTATCCGTTCGGTTTCTATCGACACGATGCGGGCCTTCGTGTGCCAGCTATCGGTGCGGATGCCGACCTGGCCGCCCGTAAGCGAGATGGCCTCGTGTCCGAGCGAGTGCAGCGCCATCGCGAGCAGCGCGACCGATATCTGCTCTCCGGTCGAGAGCAGCATGTCGAACTCTCGCTCGTTTGGCGAATCGGAAATCTGCTGGGCCATGCCCACGAGTTCGTCCGTCATTTTGCCCATCGCCGAGACGACCGCGATTACGTTGTTGCCTTCGGACTTTGTGGCGGCCACGCGTTCGGCGACTTTTCTGATTTTATCAATATCCGCCACCGAAGTCCCGCCGTACTTCTGAACGATCAGCGCCACTTCTTTTCGCCACCTTCCTTACATTGATATGCCATACGGCTCATGGTATCAAATACGCCGGCAAAAGATCAAAACCGTTTTCGGTCATCGTCCCGTGCTCCTGAGCCTCTGCCTCGCTGAAACACGAAGCGCCGTTTGGCGGCACGCCCACGCCACACACGACGTACGGCACGGGGTCGGCGACGTGGGTGCGAACGCTTATGGGGGTCAGATGATCGGGGAGCACCATTACCCTGTATTCCTTGTAGCGGGAGATCT
>CBFDAY010000053.1:0-11781 GCA_965602895.1 uncultured bacterium | reverse complement strand
CACCTGGCATCGATTTGTCAATTTGCGCTCTTTCGTATTATAATCTTTCAGTTTTTGGGCATTATTCTCCCCAATACATAGGTCGGCATCATGCGGGAAAGGTGTTTTCCACACTATATGCCAGCGGCATGACCCATGTCGTGTTCTTGTTCGTCAAACTCTTCCAAGAGAGAAAAGAGGTCTGTTCCTTCGTAGACACGAGCTTCGATTCTTTTTGTTTTCATTCATTCTTTCTCCCCTAAAAAGGAGCGCCCACAGGGAGCGACGAGTCCACGGAGAAAACCCATTGTTCCCTTTGGTGTGAGCGCTTTTTTGTTCGTGTTCACACTGTGAACAACAACGAAGAATATCTTGAATAATTCTTGTGGTATGATAAAGCACAACATTTGTTATGACCTCTTTTGTCATTCCCGCGAAAGCGGGAATCCACGATGGACGAAATCCATAAGAGAGATGGATTCCCGCTTTCGCGGGAATGACAAGTGGAAATAGTAATGATGAGGAGAAGCAAGGATTGCATGGACAGGCGGAAATGATACGGAGCCGCGGAACGATATACAGCTTGCGGCCGTTTTTATCGAGCTGGTTTCTCAATAACATGAAAACCGAGGAGACAACAGTATGGACAAGATGAAAGCGATGGTGTACCGCGGTGTCGGCAAGATCGTTCTGGAGGAGGTTCCGCGCCCGAAGATTATTGAGCCCACCGACGCCGTCGTTCAGGTCACGTCCACCGCCATCTGCGGGTCCGACCTCCACATATATCAGGGCGACTACAGCGTCGACGACGGTACAATCATCGGCCACGAATTTCTCGGCGTCGTGGAAGAGGTGGGCGACCACGTGACAGGCTTCGAGCCCGGCGAGAGGGTTCTCGTGTATCCCGGTTTCCGCTGCGAGATCTGCGAGGCGTGTCTCAGGGGAATCCCCATGGGATGTGAAAAGGGAGGCATCTTCGGGAACCCCACTCCATACGGCAGCATCGATGGAGGACAGGCCGAGTATGTTCGTGTCCCGTTTGCGCAGAGAATAATGTGCCGCATCCCCGAGGGGATGAGCGATGAAGATGTGATGCTCGTGACCGACATGCTGCCCACCGGCTACTTCGGGGCCGAAAACGGCGATATACAGCCCGGCGACACGGTCGCGGTCTTCGGATGCGGGCCGGTCGGCCTCTGCGCGCAGATAAGCGCGCAGCTCTTCGGGCCGGCCAAGGTCTTCGCGGTCGACATGCTCGACTACAGGCTCAAGGTGGCCGAGGGGTTCGGCTCGATCCCGATAAACGCCTCGGAAGTAGACGCGCCGACGCGCATCCGCGAGCTTACCGACGGACTCGGCGTTAACGTGGCGATCGAAGCCGTCGGCACGCCCGCGACGCTCTACGGATGCCTGATGTCGGCGCGCCCCACGAGCAACATCTCGATAGTCGGCATCTTCGCCGAAAGCATCGAGCTTCCGATGCAGACGCTGTGCATCACAAACAAGAGAATCACGATGGGGCTGCCCCACAAGCTGCCCGAGTATGTTCCGATGCTGCTGAACCTCGTCCGGGCGGGCAGGATAGACGCCCGGCCGATCATCTCGCACACCCTCCCGCTGAGCGAGGGCGAGCGCGCATATGAAATGTTCGCCAATAAGCTGGATGGGGCGCTGAAAATAGTGCTCAAGCCCTGAGGATGAAAGGAGCAGTCTCCTGTGATAAAAGCACTGTGCCGGACCATAACCACGGCCGCGCTGGTCCTGGTCTGCTGCCGACCGGCCTTGGCCGAAGAACCGCTGCGGCTCCATAGGACGCTCGGGGGCCTGAAGGCAAGCGTCGAAGTAGTTATTGACACGTACGGCATCCCCCACATCTACGCCGAACACGAGGCCGACGCCATGTTCGCCCTCGGCTACGTCCACGCGCGCGACAGGCTCTGGCAAATGGATTTCAACCGCAGGGCGGCGCAAGGAAAGCTGTCGGAGATCATGGGCGCCGACGCGCTCGAGCACGACGTCTTCGTTCGCACCATAGGGCTCAGCCGCCTCGCAAGGGAGTCGGAGGAGAGAGCCAAGGACCATCGCGGCCTGTATGCAAACCTGACGGCCTACTCGTGGGGCGTGAATTCCTTTGTCGCCGAGAATATGCCGGACGGACTCCCGCAGGAGTTCGCACAGCTTAATTATCTGCCGGGGCCGTGGACGCCGGCAGATTCGCTCTCGTTGGGCAAGGCGATGGCATGGGAACTGTGCGGCAGCATGGACGACCTCTACCTGGGCGCGCTCGTCGAGAAACTTGGGGGTAATACGATCGACGAGCTTTTTCCCCTCAACCGATACGGGGAGGTCCCCATCATACCGGCGGGGAAATCCGCGAAAAATCAGGTGGAGGCAGGGAGCGCACCCGCCTTTCCCAAGGCCGAAATCAGCGCCGACCGGTCGCAACAGACCCGTCTCGACGCCGCATATCTTGCCGCTATCAGGGCAAATTCATATCGATTTCGAATTCTCGGCGACGACAGGATGGTCGGCAGCAACAATTGGGTGATTGACGGCGCGAAATCGGCCGGCGGCAAGCCCGTGCTGGCGTCGGACCCGCACCTCGGCTTCAATCTTCCCAGCGTCTGGTACGTCGCGCACGTCAAGGCCGGTGACCTCGACATGATCGGCGTCATGCTGCCCGGGCTGCCCTGGATACTGATCGGGCACAACCGCCACATTGCATGGGGCGTGACCAACACGCAGGCCGATGTGACGGATTTCTTCGTCGAGACGTTGAATGATGAGAAGACGCACTACATGCATAGAGGCGAGTGGAAGCGGCTCGAGATCGTTGCCGAGACACTAAAGATCCGCGGGCTGGAACCCCGCGAATTGAGAATCCCGACAACCCTGCACGGGCCGATCCTGCCCGGGACTGGGTCGAACCTGTCGATGCAGTGGGCGGGCGCCGAGCCGGCCGACGACGCGCTCACCTTTCACCTGCTCAATCACGCGGTCGATTATGATGACTTCGCGGCCGCGATGCAAACAATGGGCACACCGGCGCAGAACTTCGCCTATGCCGACGACGCCGGCATGATAGCCATGTGGGTGGCGGGGTTGTTCCCCGTTCGCAAAACCGGCCTCGGGCGCATACCGCACGACGGCGCGTCCGGCGAGTTCGACTGGGAAGGCTTCGTCCCGGGGATCGATACCCCCCACGCCGCCAACCCCTCGCAACATTATCTCGCCTCCGCCAACCAGCGCCCAGCCCCGAAGGGATATGCGTATCACCTCGGCTACGAGTGGGACCCCGGCTACCGCGCGCGGCGCATCAACCGGCTGCTGGCGTCGAGCGCTAAGATAACAACCGAGCAGATGAAGGAGTTCCAGGCCGATACCTTCGACACCGCCGCAGAATCGATGCTGCCCCACATGACAGCCGCATGCAGGGATGCGTTTGAGGAAGGCAAACTCTACGCAAGGGCGCTCGAGACGCTGGCCGCCTGGGACTTTTACACGACGACCGACAGTCCGGCCCCGACGATCTGGTGGAAATGGCTCGACAAGTTGCGCGACGCCGTCTGGGAGGACGAATGGCGGGCGGCGGGTATCGACCTGCGTGATGAAGCCTGGGGGTTCACCGACCTGAATAAGTGGCAGCCCCCGCTGGAAGTCCTGGAGCGGATGATCGTGGAGGAGCCGACCTCGAAATGGTTCGACGACGTATCGACCGAAAACAGGGAGACGCTGGTGGAAATCGCCATTCGGAGCCTTCGACTGGCGGTGGACGAACTCAGAGGGCGTTTCGGGAGAGATATCTCGAAATGGAACTGGGGTGTCGTGAACAGGCTTCGCATCGACCATCTGTCGGGCGATCCCATGCTCGGTCGCGGCGGGCACCCGCTGGGGGGCAGCGACTTCGCGCTCAACGCCAGGGGAAGCGGGGCCGAAGTCACGGGCGGGCCGAGCTGGAGGATGGTGGTCGATTTCAGCGATCTCGGCGCGACGGTCGGCGTGTTTCCCGGCGGACAAAGCGGCGACCCTCGGAGTCCTCACTATGACGATCTTATCGACCGCTGGGTGCATGACGAGTATATTCGGCTGCTTTTCCATTCTTCTCCTGAAGAGTTTGGCCCTGAAGAGGTGGAGGCTCGCCTGACGCTCTCCGCCCCGCTGGCGCAAGTGGAATCCACAATACCGTAATCTATGGAGCGTTTGAATATGGCTGATTACCGAAAATACTGGGACAAGGAAATCGAGACCATGCCGCCGGACAAGCTCGAAGAGCTTGAGAGCGCGCGACTTAGGGGTCAGCTTGCCTATATCTGCGCGAAATCCCGGTTTTATAAAACGAAATTCGACAAGGCAGGCGTCGATCTTTCGCAGATAGCCTCGGTCAAAGATCTGCACCGGCTGCCGTTCACGACAAAGGACGACCTTCGGCAGACCCAGGCAGAGTTCGGCGGGCTCGGGGGGCACCAATGTGCGCCGATAAGCGATATTGTGCGCATACAGGGAACCAGCGGCACAACCGGCCGGCCCCTTTACATCGGGCTGACCCGCCGAGACGCCGCCGTGTGGGCCGACCTGTTCGCGCGCCACGGGTGGACCGGCGGTCTCAGGCCCGACGACGTCATGATCAATCCGGCCGATTTCGGGCTGTTCGTCGGTGGCCTGAGCGAGAGCTTCGGGGCGGAGCATCTTGGTGTCACCGTGATTCCGCTTCCCCTCGTGAGCGCCGGCATGCAGAAGCTTTTGGATACCATGGTGGAGTTCCGCCCGACGGTGCTCTTCTCCACGCCGTCGGCGACCATGTTCCTGGAAAAAATCGTGCGCGACATGCTGGGCAAAGAGCCCGCCGAGATGGGATTCAAGGTAGGCTTCATGGCGGGCGAGGCGCTCACCGAGGAGGATCGCAGGCACATCGAGGCCACATGGGGGGTCAAGGCGCGCAACTTCTACGGTATGGCCGACGTCGCCGCCGACATGGCCGCCGAATGCGAGGAGGCCGACGGCATGCACTTCTGCGCGCAGGGCGCCGTCGTCGCGGAACTTATCGATCCCGTCAGCCTCGAACCGCTCGAGATGAGAGACGGCGCCGAGGGCGAAATCGTGTTCACGACGATCTATCGCGAGGCGACGCCGGTCATACGCTACCGGATCCGCGATGTGGTAAGCATAAAGGCCGATGCGTGCCGATGCGGCCGCACAGGCTTCCGATTCCGCGTCATAGGCCGCACCGATGACATGCTCAAGGTCAAAGGCGTCAATGTGTTCCCGTCGGCGGTGAAGGAGGTCGTCGCCTCCTTTGCTCCCCGTACGACCGGCGAGATGCGGATTGTGCTTGAAAAGCCGGGCCCCGCCGTGGCGAAGAACCTGCCGATCAAGGTCGAGCACGGCCCCGATCTCTCTTCGCAAGACCTTGAGGCGTTGAAAGAACAGCTCGTCCGCACGATCCGCGAGAAACTGGTTTTCCGCGCCGAGATCGAGCTTGTGCCTCCCGACACTTTCCCGAAATCGGAATACAAGATCGAGTATTTCGAAAAACTCTACGAAGGGGAGAAATAATGAGCGGTGTCATCGACGTCTCCGGCACGGCGCCGACGGCGGATTTTCTGTACGGCGACATACTCAACATGCCCGCCATCTCGAGGGGATACCTCCGCATATTTGCGCCGCCAGGCCTGAGGGCGGCCGGGCTTGGGATCGAGAAGATCGAAGAAACGCTCCGCTCGATGTCGCAAAAGGACCTCGAGGAATTTCTCTCGCAACAGATGGAGGGGTTCCCGCGCGATGTGGACGATTTCGTCGCCGCGCTCGATGGCGCCGGCGTGCGCGCTTCGGCGCTTCACAATTTCGACGAGCAATCCGCCACGAACGCCGAGCCGGTTCCCAACGACAGGGTCGCCGAGATAATGAAGAGATATCCCGGCAGATTCATCGGGTTCGCCGGGGTGGAGCCGCACAAGGGTAGTAAGGCCGTCGACGAGGTCGACAGGTGCGTCAACGAGCTTGGCCTCAAGGGGGTCGGGCTGCGACCGTTCATGCACGGTATCTACGCCAACGATCCGAAGTATTTCCCGATCTACGCCCGCTGCCAGGAGCTGGGCGTGCCCGTCTGGATGCATACCTCCGTAAATTGGACGACCGAGCGCCGGATGGACTTCGGGCGTCCCATCCATCTGGATGACGTGTGCATGAGGTTTCCGGCCCTCAAGATAATAGCCGGCCACGGCGGTTGGCCGTGGGTGAACGAGATGGTGGCGCTCGCGTGGAGGCACGAGAATCTTTACCTTGACTTCTCCGCACACAGGCCGAAATACATGGCCAAACAGGGCAGCGGATGGGAGATGCTGCTCCATTTCGGCAACACGACGATCCAGGACAAGGTTCTCTTCGGGTCGGATTGGCTGAACATGGGCCTCCACATCTCAAAAGTCATCGAGGAAGTCCGCGCGCTGCCGCTAAAGCCGGAAGTGATCGAAAAGTGGCTTGGCAAAAACGCCGAAAAAGTATTCGGAATGGAATGAAGTAACGATAAATGCAGCAAAGGAATTCCACCGGTAAAATACCATGCTGATAGGAATGATGATGGCGGCGGCCATCGTATGCATACTCTTCATAGGCCCGACTTTCGAGAACACATGGATGGCGATAGCGGTCTATGGCGGGCTGATAGTGGGGATGGTATTTGCCTTCTGGTACTCGAGCCGGCTCTCCGGAGGCATCGCCGGCATGCTGATGGGCGGCTCCGTCGGAAAAGCGAAACAGACTTACGGCCTGGCCGAAAGATACGAGATCGAGCGCAAGTATGACGAAGCGATCGCCGTTTATCTGAAGGCGATTGCGAAGGAGAAAAAGGATCCCGTGCCGAGGCTCAGGCTGGCCGACCTTTATTATAAAGTTCGCGATTTTGACAACTGCATCAAGTACATGCAGGAAGCCGTGCAGATGCCGAAAGGGCTGTCCGAGCATGAGCGTTGCAATCGCATAAACCGTCTCGCCGATCTATACCTTAAGCACAAGGGCGACAGGGCCGCCGCGGCCAGGGCGCTGAGGCTTATCCTCGAAGAATTTCCAGAGAGCAAGTACTCCGTCTACGCGCGCGAACGCATCGTCCAGATTAAAAAGAGCGCCTGACCGTCGCGCCGGGCCCACGCCTGTGATTCCGCCGCATTGCCGAGCCTGAGAAAGCAGCTTTGACATATCGCCCGATCTTTTGATAAAATGCATTTGTGAATGTCCCCGAAAACGCATGGGAGATGTAGATAATGCCCTTGAAAACCGCGCATATTCGAATCCTTGCGGCCTTCATGTTCTTATTCTCGCTGGCGAGCACGAGCGCATATGCGGAGTGGACTTGGACGCCCGAAGTCGGGCGCTGGATCAACGCCAGGCGCCAGCCGCGCGAAACGGCGGCGCTGCAGTTCCAGTTCGCCGAGGGGCTATTGGCCGAGGGAGACACGGAAAAAGCCATCACCGAATACGAGAAGGTTCTGCGCTATTTTTCCGACAGCAACTATTGCGACCTCGCCCAATACTCGATCGGCAGGGCGTTCGAGGCCCAGGAGGACTACAAAGAGGCCGTCGACGCATACCAGAAGGTGATCTATGAATATCCCAACACGAGGCTGTTCGATAATGTCCTCGAAAAGCAGCGCAATATCGCCGACCGCTTCTTCGAACTCGGCGTAGAGCGCCAGGAGAGTTTCACGTTGCTGCGAGGAAGCCACTTCGATCGGGCGATCGAGACATACCGCAAGGTCATTGATAATCAGCCGTTTACCGAGTTTGCGGCCGAAGCGCAGTACCGCATAGGGCTTTCCTATTTCAAGATGGAACTCTACGACGAAGCCGGGGTCGAATTTCAAAAGCTTATAGACTACTATCCGACATCCCAGTGGACGGCGGAGGCCGCATTCGGCGCGGCTTCGTGCAGGCACTGCCAGGCGCTCCCGCATGAATACGACAAGACCGCCGGAGAGGATTCCATTTCGAAGTTCCGCTATTTCCTGAAAAAATTCCCCGACAGCTCGCGCGCGGAAGAGGCTCGCGAAAAAATACGCGACCTTCGCGAGATAGCGGCCGAGCACGAATTCAATGTTGCCATGTATTATCACCAAAAAATGAGGTACGAGTCTGCGCGTCTCTATCTCGACTCCATAGTCCGCGAATATCCGGAGACAAAATGGGCGGAAAAAGCCAGCGAAAGACTCGGCGAAATGCCCTGAAGTCGGAGGCGGGCCTATGGATCGCCTTGTTCGTTTGCATGGTGGTCTCCGGGTGCGGCTATTCCTATGCGAACTCCCGCCTGTCGAATGATTACGGGAGCGTCGCTGTTCCCGCCTTCAAAAATGAGAGCTTCGAGCCGGACATCCAAATACGGGTCACGAATCTGTTGATTCGCGAGTTGCAGGCCGACGGCCGGTTTCGTGTTGTCGACGACCCCGCCTCGGCCGACCTGGTGCTCAGGGGCGCCATAACGGGTTTCGAGGCTCAGGCGATAAGCTTCAGCACGAGCGACAACATCGGGCAGTTCAGGATAACGCTTTTGGCGAGCGCAACCCTTGAGGATACGAGGAGCGGCCGCGTGATCTGGCAAAAGGACGGCCTGAGAGGCTCGGACTTTTATAACACCCTGGGTGGACGCACACGCGAGGAAGCGCTCGAGGAGGCAAGCGAGAATCTTGTCGAGACACTGATCTACAAGTGTTTCGACGGCTACTGGTGAGTTTTCTTCCGAGCAGGGACGAGGCTCCGGATAAGCAAAATAAACCCGCATCGGGTTCTGAATGACGACATACGCCGAACTGAAGAACAACCTCCGTAGCGACAGTGTCCAAAAGCTCTATCTGCTTCTCGGCCCGGAGGAATATCTTGCCCGTGAACTGACCGCTCGAATAGTCGAGCTTGCGCTGGGCGACGGGATGCGGGATTTCAACTTCGCTGAACTCGACACCCTCGTCGCCGACCCGCCCGCCCTCTTTCAGGAGCTGAACGCCTACCCCCTCGGCGCCGCCAGGCGGGTTGTGCTCATCCGAGGCGCGTCCGCGCTGCCGATGCCGGCCCAGGATGCGCTTCGCGAATCGGCGGCGAACCTGCCCGATTTTCTTACTCTTATCATAACTGCGGAACGAATGGACCGGCGAAAAAGCCTGTATAAGGCGCTTGCAAAGGAAGCCGTGGTTGTCGAGATGCGGCCGTTGAAGCCGGTCGAAGTGAAGGCCTGGATAAGGGAGCGGTTTCATGAACACGGCAAGCGCGTGCCGACGCGGCTCATCGACCATATCTTCGAGCTGACCGGCAACAACCTGTCGGAGGTCTCCAACGAGGTGGGCAACCTTGTCGCCTACATGGGCGAGAGCGAGACGGTGACGGAAGCGGAAATCGACGCACTGGTCGTCTCGCGCCAGACCGAACCGATCTACAAGCTGACCGAGCACATTGCGGAAAAAAATTTCATGAAGGCGCTGGCCGTGCTCAGGCAGCTATTGGGCGAGGGGGAACACGCGCTGCGCATCCTGTGGCACCTTGACTTCATGGTCAAAAGGCTGCTGAGAGCGAAGTCTTTGCTGGAGGAGGGGGCTCGCGAGGACGGTATAATGAAAGCCCTCAACATTCACTCGTTTCTCAGGCAACGCTTCTTCCGCCAGGTGCGTTCGTTCTCGCTGAGGGATTTGAGAGCGATGTACGGCTCGATAGTGGAATGGGACAACAAGTTCAAGTCCACCTCACGCTGGCATCCCGACATCGATATGGAGTTGCTGGTGAGAGAGCTGTGCGCTACTCAAGAGCGTTGACGCGAAGCGTCAATGAGGACTTTTTTCTCGACGCGGAGTTTTTGGAAAGGACGTTCTTGGAGACAGCCTTGTCGATGGTTGCCACGATATCCGGAAGGAGTTCGCGCGCCTTGGCGGCGTCCTTCTGCTCGATGGCGGCTTCAAGCTTTTTCCTCGCCGTCTTGTGTTTGGAAACGTGCACGCGGTTGCGCACGCGGCGCTTCTCGTTCTGACGAGCGCGTTTCAGCACCGATTTACTTTTCAGCACGGGTTTTGTTTCACCTCCAAAAATTGCCGTATCAAAGTCCAAATATACTAGCAGATTTCATGCTCAAAGTCAACTGATTCGTCTAGGCGAACCCGATTAATGAACTCCGGCTCAAGCGCGCCCATGCCACAGGAAAAGACCACACGACACAGCATCGCCCGCAGCACTGCCCTGATCGGCTCCGGCGCCATGTTGAGCCGCGTGCTGGGCCTCGTGCGCGACATGGTCATCGCGCACCTGTACCCGAAAATCATAAGCGATGCTTTCTTCGTCGCGTTTCGCCTTCCCAACATGCTTCGCGAGATGCTTGCCGAGGGAGCCATGAACGCGGGCTTCATCCCGGTGTTTTCCGATTACCTGACCACGCGCGAGCGTGAGGAGTCCGAGCAACTGGCGGCCGTGGCGCTCGGCGCGCTGACAGCCGTGCTGATGCTGGTCTCGGCGGCCGGTGTCGTCTTTGCGCCCGCGATCGTGAGGTTCATCACGCTCGAATTCGGGCTGCCCGACGACAAGCTGCTGCTCGCCATCGGTCTGGCGCGGGTGATGTTTCCTTATATACTGCTCATCGGCGTCGCGTCGCTGCTCATGGCCATCCTCAACTCGCACCGGCGTTTCTTTTCGTCGGCCTACGCGCCGGCGCTGCTCAACATTTCGATGATCGTGGGCGCGTATCTCTTGCGCGACAACTTCGAGGAACCCGTCTACGCGATGGCCGTGGGGGTGATGGTAGGCGGCGCGCTCCAGATCGCGCTCCAGCTCCCGTTCCTGCGGCGAATCGGTTTTCCCCTCAGGATCGCATGGAACCTGCGACATCCGGGGCTGCTCCGGATCTTCGTCCTCCTGCTGCCCGTTCTGTTTGGGCAGGCGGTACGCGAGGTGAACGTGCTCGTGGGAACCATGCTCGCGTGGTATCTCGGCGAGGGGATGGTTTCCGCGCTCTATTACGCCTACAGGCTGATGCACCTGCCGTTGGGCGTGTTCGGGCTGGCCGTCGCGACCGCCATCTTGCCCACCATGTCGAGCTCGGCGAGCACAGGTGACATCGAGGCGCTGAAGGATACGCTGTCGCAGGGGCTGAGACTCGTCTTTTTCGTGATGCTCCCGGCGACGGCGGGCCTCATTGCGCTGCGCGTTCCGATCATAAGGCTGCTTTTCGAGCACGGAAGCTTCGACTCGGTTGCCACCGACAACACCGCGTTCGCGCTGCTGTTCTATTCGGTCGGCCTGTTCGCCTTCGCCGGCGCACGGGTGCTGGCCTTCGCCTTCTATTCGATGAAAAGCACGAGGCTTCCGGTCATCGTCGCCGCGTGCGCGATGGTGTCGAACATATTCATCAGCGTCCTGTTGATGTTTCCTCTTCGGCAAGGAGGGCTGGCGCTGGCGTCGTCGATCTCCTCGACAATACATATGGTCGTCCTCTGGATTCTGCTGGAAAAAAAGATTGGAGGCTTCGGCCTGCGCACAATCGCGGCGGCCGTGGCGAAAATGCTCGGCCTCTCGCTTGTCATGGGCGCGCTCGTCTACTTCCTTGCGGTGTTCTGCGGCGGCCTTACAGGGGCGGAAACGCTTTGGGGCAGGCTCGTACAGGTATTCGTTCCGGTCGCAGGCGGAATCGTGTTCTATATCGGATCGGCCTCAGCTCTGCGTCTCGATGAGGTCGAGCAGGTGCGCCGGATCTGGTCGAGAAGCAGGGCGTAAACCTTTCAGTCACAAGGGTATGTACCTTCTCATGTCATCTAATAGTAGGGGCGGTTCGCGAACCGCCCCTCC
>CBFDAY010000052.1:0-11846 GCA_965602895.1 uncultured bacterium | reverse complement strand
CCATACGCCGAGAGGTATATAATATGACGAGGGAAAAAATTGACGCCAACTGGCTCATAGGAGACGTGCCGGAAACCTGTCCCGAAGCAATACCCCCGAAGCAATACCGGTGTTCAAGAAGCATTTCGGCGAAGGGCTCCTCGCGTCTCCGGACGCCAGGCTGGAGACGGTTGTGTTCGGTTCAACCATGCACGGCGTCGAGGCGGGCGTCATAGTCAGCGAGATAAACGAGGTTATCAAAGGGAGCGAAGAGGGGTGACCGGGCCCGGGAAAAAATCACTTGCCGCCGACGATTTCTACGATGAACTCGGCGACGGATACGACCTGATGATAAACTGGGACGCGCGCCTCGGGCGGGAGACCCCGTTTTTCCGCGGGCTTTTCCGAGAGAACGGCGTCCGGAGCGCGCTGGACTGCGCGTGCGGCAGCGGCAGGCATGCCATTGAGTTCGCGCGATGGGGGCTCGAGGTGACGGGCTGTGACATCAGCGCTGAAATGCTGAGGCTTGCAAGACGCAACGCCTCGAAGGCAGGCGCCGCCGTGGATTTCTTCAAAGCGGGCCTGACCGAGATATCGCAGAAGGCGGGCCGGGAAAGATTCGACGCCGTCCTCTGCCTCGGCAACTCGCTCCCCCACCTGCTCACGCAGCGTGAACTCGACCGCTCGATGCGCTCGATCAGGCGCGCGCTCGCGCCGGGCGGCGTCTTCGTCTCGCAGATACGCAATTACCGCAAGATCATCCGCGACAATCTGCGCTTCATGCCGCCGACTTCGGTCGGGCAAAAAGGGCGGGAAACGGTCTTCTTCAGGATGCTCGACATCCACGGTTCCCACCGTGTGGATTTCAACATAATCCGCCTCACGCAAGATGCAGGCAAATGGACCTACCGAGTACAGACAACCCCCCTCCGTCCTGTTACGAAAACAAATATGAGCGATGCGCTCAAACGCGCCGGCTTCAAGAAAATCCGCCACTACGCCGACTATTCCTTCACGCCCTTCGGAATCGACAAAACGCTCGACCTGATAACCGTTGCGACGTGACGCCTACCCCGTATCCCGACCGCCAACGGCGTCGCCCTGTCCTTGCAATCCGGGTTCGAAAAGGAGTAGAATCAGATTGTACTTCTATTGGCGACTCGTCGCAATTCCCCGGCGCAAACACAGAGGGGAAAAGGGTGCGGCCGAGCCGAGAAACCGCAGAAACCAGCCATATGGAAATGAGACGCAGATGAGAAATTCAAAGCTGAACTTCCCGTTTACCGCAATCGTGGGACAGGAACAAATGAAGCTGGCGCTGGTGCTAAACGCAATTAACCCGCGGCTTTCGGGCGTTTTGATACGCGGCGAGAAGGGCACGGCGAAGTCGACCGCCGTCCGCTCGCTCGCGGTGCTGCTCCCCACCTTGAAGGTCGTCAGGGGCTGCCCGTTTCACTGCGATCCCGACGACGCGCACAAAGTGTGCATGCGATGCCGGGAAAAGCTCGATCAGAGCGTGGAGCTTGAGACCGACGAGAGGCAGACGCTCGTCATCAATCTTCCGGTGAACGCTACAGAGGACAGGGTCGTCGGTACGCTCGACCTGGAGCACGCGATAAAAAAGGGAGAAAAAAAGTTCGAGCCCGGCGTTTTGGCCGACGCCAACCGCGGCATCCTCTACGTCGACGAGGTGAACCTCCTGGACGACCACATCGTCGACGTGCTTCTCGATTCGGCGGCAATGGGCGTCAACTCGATCGAGCGCGAGGGCGTATCATACACACATCCGGCCGAGGTCATACTCGTGGGCACGATGAACCCCGAGGAGGGCGAACTCAGGCCCCAGCTTCTCGACAGGTTCGGCCTGTGCGTGCAGATAGAGGGCATCTCCGATCCGCAGCAGCGCGTCGAGGTCGTCAGGCGATGGGTCGGCTTCGAGGAGGACCCCAAGGCGTTCATCGAGGAATGGAAGGATGCCGAAACCGAACTGCGCGACAAGATCGTGCGTGCGCGCGAGCTTTTGCCGGAGGTGCGGATCTCGGAAGATCTGCTGAATAAGATAGCGCAGATCTCGATCGAAATAGGCGTGGACGGCCACAGGGCCGACATAATCATGATGAAAACCGCAAAGACGGCGGCCGCACTCCACCAGCGGACGGAGGTGACCTACGAGGACCTCGAGGAATCGGCCGACATGGCGCTCCAGCACCGGGTCAGACGCCGGCCGTTCGAGGAGGTCGTGCTCGACCGCGAGCGCATCGCCGCCCTGCTGAGGCAAGACGCATCGGTGACCGAATGAAGAGACGAGCCGGACATAGCTGGGCGGCCCTGGGCAGGCCGGTCTATCCGTTTACGGCTATCGTGGGGCAGGACCAGTTGGTGCTCGCCCTCGTGCTCAACGCCATCGACCCATCGCTTTCAGGCGTGCTCGTCCGCGGCGAGAAGGGCACGGCCAAGTCGACCGCCGTGAGGGCGCTCGCCGACCTTTTGCCCGCCGTGGAAGCCGTCGCCGACTGCCATTTCGGCTGTCATCCCCACCAGAAGGACAAGATGTGCCTGAACTGCCGCGAGCGTTTTTCGCGCGGCGTCGAGCTTCCCGTGGAGCGACGCAAGGTGCAGGTGATCAACCTGCCGCTCGGCGCAACCGAGGACAGGGTCGTGGGGAGCGTTGACTTCGAGCACGCGCTACGCGAAGGCGAAAGGCGCATGGAGCCGGGGATACTCGCAGCGGCCAACAGGAATATTCTCTACGTCGACGAGGTCAACCTGCTGGATGACCACATCGTGAACCTGCTCCTCGACACGGTCATCACCGGCGTGAACATCATAGAGCGCGAGGGCATTTCATTCGCGCATCCGTCCGAGTTCGCGCTCGTGGGCACCATGAACCCCGAGGAGGGCGAACTCAGGCCCCAGTTGCTCGACAGGTTCGGCCTGTGCGTAAACGTCGAGGGCATCACCGATGCGCAGAAGCGGGTTGGGGTGATAAAACGGCGCGAAGAATTCGACTTGGACCCCGTCGGGTTCGCCGAAGTGTGGGCCCCCCGGCAGGATGCCATGCGCGCGAAGATACAGCGATCGAGGGAATTGCTGCCGCGCGTCGTAATCTCCGACAAAACGCGGGCGTTCATCTCGCAGATATGCCTCTTAAACCAGGTGGACGGCCACCGCGCCGACATTTTCATCGAAAAGGCGGCAAAGACCATCGCGGCATTCAACGGCCGCCTGGCGCCGACCCTCGAGGATCTCAGCCAGGCGTCGGCGTTCGCGCTTCCCCATCGTTCGCGCAACGCCGAGCTGCCGAAGAAGACCCTCGAGGACTTCTACCGCATGCTGGCCGAAGAGATGTCGAAAGAGCAAAACATAGAGGAAGAGATAAAGACCCGCGACGACGAGCATTCGCGCACGATAGAGGTTGATCCCGACCAACTGGCGCTCGACGATGACGCGCGGCTGGAAGAAGCGGACGCCGATTGCGCCGCACAAGCGGCCGCGGACGAGAAAAGCCTCGATTCGACCGAATATGCCGGCACGCTCGAACCCGGAAGCGACAGCGATATGCTCGGCAGCGAAGGCGAGATCGACGACAAGCACCTTAAGGACCGCCTATTCGGCACCGCAGAGACGTTCCGGGTGCCGCCGCTCCTTATCGACAGGGACCGCAACACCCGCAAGAAAAGCGGACGCCGAATGCCCACGCGCACACTGCGCAAGACAGGACGCTACGTGCGCTCGACCTCGGAGCGCCGCAACGACGATCTCGCGTTCGACGCCACCATCCGGGCCGCGGCGCCTTACCAGAAACGGCGCCCCAGGCGCGACGTTGCCATCGCGATAGACGAGAGCGACATCCGCGAGAAGGTGCGCGAGATGAAGGCCGGCTGCCTGATGCTGTTCGTCGTCGACGCCAGCGGCTCGATGGGCACACGCCTGATGACCGAAACCAAGGCTGCCATGATAAGCCTTCTTCTCGACGCGTACCAGAAGCGCGACAAAGTGGCGCTGGTCACGTTCAAGGGAGATTCGGCGGAAGTGCTTCTGCCGCCCACCAACAGCACCGACCTCGCAAAGAAACTCCTCGAAGACCTTCCAGCCGGCGGCAAGACCCCTCTCGGTCGCGGTCTCCTGAAGGCTCACGAGCTGCTTGTAAACACCATGCGGCGCGACACCCACGTCACGCCGCTCATGGTTCTCGTCTCCGACGGCGAAGCCAACGTGGGGGTAAGAAGCGACAAGTCCTACGAGGGGCACGGCTATTCTTTGCTCCTGGAGGAGTTGTTCGAGATAGCGAAGATGATCCGCGAGGAAAAGAGGATCAAGACGCTCGTCATAGACACCGAGGAAAAGAGGTTCTCGGTGTTCCGCAATGCGTCCACCTCGCCCTCGATGGCGCTTCGGGTCGCCAAGGCGATGGGCTCTTCATACTGCAAGATCGAAGACTTCCGCGCCGGAGGCCTCGTTCGCGCGGTCAAACATGAGATTCGGTGACACATCGTCCGGATGCCGGCTTATCGTCAAATATGAGTTGCGCTACTCGCTTAGATTCTCGAGCGTTTCCTCATATTCCTTCCGGGCCTGGGGAACCCACCGGCTCCGGGAATAGTCCTTAATGAGCTTGTCGTACCTTCCGAGGGCGATCTCATATTTGCCGTCATCGAGATAGGCGCGCCCGAAATTGTAAAGGTTGTCGGCCGTCCTTTTCCGCCTCGTGTTCTCATCAAGCAGATCGCTTGCTTCGGCGATGCGAGCGCTCGTGGGATATTTGCCAAGGAAACTGCCGAGGAGTTCTATGGACTCTTCGTATGTTTTTGTATCGAGGCTCTTTTGAATCCTGTGGAATTCACGCTCAGAAGGATCGCTCACGAGTTTCTCCGCCCTGTCAAGCCCTATCTCGGCATCGGCGAAGATAGTTGTCAGGGAGTATTCATCCACTACCCTGCGATATAATTGCAATGCTTCCCCATATCGCTCCGTCTCAATCAGCCGTTCGGCCTGCGCCACAAGCTCTCTGGCTTCCTCTTCGAGCTTTCTCAGGTTTTCGGCTGCCATCCTCTTTTCATTCGAGGCTATCATAGCCCCGGCTTTCTTTGCCGACTCGGTATCGGGAAAGCTTTCGACGACGCTCCTCAAAAGTTCGAGGACCGTAGCCTCGTCTCCGTCGGCAAACATTTTCACAGCATGCTCATATCTATTTTGCGCAACCTGCTCGTTCTGCAGTTTTTGCGCCTCGGCTTCGGCCCGCCGCCTTTCGAGTTCCTCCAAAAGCATAGGCAAGCGATCGTTGACGAGCCCTGCCGTCCGGGTGTTCGGGAACGACTGGACAATCTCTTTGCATTTGCCTATCGCTTCTTCGAGCCGCCCCTCGTTCAGCAAAGCCCCGGCCTCATCGAGAAGCTGCCTTGCGCCGACCTCGCGCTCTCTTAAATTCTGCGTCTGCCGCCTGCGACCGATCGGCGGCAGTGTTCCAGGCCTTCTCCCCGACATAGTCCCGATGGGTGCATCCGAGCGTCTATGGTCTCTTCCGGCGACGACGCCCCCTTTCGTTACAAAGTTGAAAACGGCAACGAGTGTTCCGGTGAGGACAACGCAGCCCGCCACCAGTCCTGAAAGCGCCAACCCCTTGCCGCGCAACGATCCCCCGCTCTGCCTGATCCGGCTGAGCGCGATGCCGCCCAGCATAGCGGCCACAAAGGCGATGAAGCCGGCGGCGGGAGCGACCATGAGATTGGGCCCGGGCACAAACATCGCCACCGATGCAAGGACTGCGCCCGCCAAAAACACAACACTCGAAATCGCAAGCCTGCTAATTGTGACCTGCGGATCACCGCCGGGAACCGCCATTGCCGACGCCTCCGGCCCGACGGGGGCTCCGGGTTCCACTCCCGCCTGCTTTTCCGCCAGACACCTGCGGCAGTATACCTTTCGCTCCACGCGCCGGCGGCATTCCTCACAGATAAACTTGCCGCATCCGACACATATCTCCGAT
The DNA here is from genome assembly GCA_965602895.1 of uncultured bacterium. Lineage (GTDB taxonomy): Bacteria > Abyssobacteria > SURF-5 > SURF-5 > SURF-5 > CBDUSG01. The sequence goes on along the minus strand of CBFDAY010000052.1, from coordinate 5,881 downwards.
GCCGTGTGACCCGGATGAAAGGCGCAATCGGGAGCTTGCACCTCCTGCTCAATATCACTCGGTTCGGGAGAAGCTTTCTCGGCCGGGATCGGCTCAGAGAGGCGCTCCGGCCTGTGTTTTCGAAACAGGTCGGCAAGTTCGACAATTTCCGAGGCGAGAACCCAGTCTGCAAGATCTTCGTTGATCACAAGGTCATCCGGCTCAATCTGCCCCGAGACGACCCAATGCCTGAGCACATCAAGGCTCGCCGGTTCAAGGCGGCTTCCGTCGCGCTTTTTGACCTTCCAGTGCAAGGGTCCTTGTATATCTTCAGAACTCATCCTAATTGAGTCTCCCGCAGATGCAATCCGTCGCCCGCCCTAAGCATCGATCATCTCCATAAGCCTATTATATATAAATAGTTCCGGGGCAGTCAAGCGAAAAGTGCCGGGGTGCTTTTCGCTTTGGCGTCACCTGGAAATCCCCGAGTATTTCAGCGCGCTCAAAAGGCCCCTGCCCGTGCGGGAAATCTCGTGCAGCGACCTGAGCTTTTTCATTCGCGCAAGCACGTATCCGGGCCGGAAATAAAAGCGGCGATACGCCCCGGCAATGAGTTTGCGCAGCTTTTCCGGATCGAGCTGTTGTGTTCCCACGACAGGGGCGCGGCTCGTGAAAAGAGACCAGTCCTCCGAGAGGAGCCCTTCCGCCTTTAGACGCTCATAATATGGAGTATCGGGGTATGGCGTGGCGGCCGTAAACTGGACCACGTCGGGATCCAGATCGAGGGCCAGCCGAACGGTCTGCTCGACCGTCTGTTCCGTTTCGCCGGGGAGCCCGATGATAAAAAAGGCCATCGTCTCGATGCCCACGCGGCGGCATTTTTCGAATATCTTGCGGATGCGCTCGCGCGATATGGGAACGCGACGAACCCCCTCCAGGATCTCGGGGCTGCCGGATTCCACGCCGAAATTGATTTCCCTGCAGCCGGCCTTGGCGAACGACTCGATCATCTCCTCACCCGCGAGATCCACGCGCGTCTCGCAGCGCCAATCCACCTTTATGCCACGCTCAACAATGAGGTCGCATATCTCGATCGCCCGCTCCTTGTCGCCCGTGAACAACGGATCGCGAAACAGGATCTCTCGCACACCGTGACGCCTCACACACTCCTCGATCTCGTCGACCACGTTCTGCGGACTGCGGGGACGCCATTTCGTGCCATGCCCGATTCGGTACGGGCAGTAGCTGCATCCATAAAAGCATCCCCGGCTGGTGAGCATCGTCGTGAACGGCTTCTTCCCCCACACGGCCGAGCGGTATCGGTCCATCGGCAGCAGATGTCGCGCCGGGAACGGCATCGAATCGAGGTCCTCCACCGCAGGCCTGTCGTCCAGGCAAACGACATCTTTCCCGGAGCGCACCGTAAGGCCGGTGATCCCATCGACGGGCTGCCCGCCTGCCAGCGCGGCCGCGAGTTCGGCCACGGCGTATTCGGGCTCGCCGCGCACCACGGCGTCGGCGCGCGATTCGCGGAGCGCTTCCTCCGAGAAGATCGAAACATGCGGCCCGAGCAGCGCCACAAATGTCTTCGGCGATTGTTCCTTAATGGAATCCGCGATCGCAAGATCATCGGCGATCGAGGGCGTAGCGGTATTGACGGCGACCAGGTCGTAGCCGCCCTTGCGAATATAGTCCAACACCTCGCCGGGCCTCCAGCGGAGCGCCACCGCATCGAGGATATCCACCGCAAGGCCGGCGCCCTCCATCACCGCCGCGCAGTAGGCGAGGCTCAGAGGGGGAGTCATGTTCGTGCTTTTGACCTCGAAACCGAAGCCGCCCATGTGATCGCGACTGATCACGACGTCTCTATCGGGCTGAGGATTAAGCAGAAGTGTCTTCATCGTTCAATTTTTCCGGGTCCCGCCTGACCTGCTTCCACCTGGCGCTGTGGCGGCCCCTGAAATAACCTGCGCCACCGGTTATGAGATTCGCGGCCACAAGCGCCATGGCCGGTATCATCGTGAACACATCCAGCAGGAACCTTGACGGCTCGCCCACGAGCGGGGCAAGCAGGACCGTGCCGAGAATATAGCAGCCGAAGACGGCGACCGCCATCGATACGCCCAGCGCGACGGCCGCGCCCGGATCGAAGAAAATACAATAAATCGCGGCCGCCAGAAACGAGACCGCAAGCAGGTACGGCCTCAGAATCCGAAACAGGGAATACTCGGGAAATATCAGCAGTCCGTACAGGCCGTATCGCGGGTTAAACAACAGCCCACGATGCCGAATCACGGATTGCGTCATTGCCCCGATGTTGCGCCGCTTTTGTGAAGAGAAATCACCGAGCGACTCCGGCGCGTAGTAGGAGGCGACCGCGCCCGGCTCGATCCCGGCACGGTATCCGCGCCGCCTGAGCGTGATGCCGAATTCGCGATCCTCGTAGATCACATCCGTCGAGAAGTCTCCCACTGCGTCACGCCGGACGAGCGACATCTGGCCGAAAAGGCCGCCGACGCTGTCGAGCCGGCTCTCGCCCAGCTTCTGAGCATTCTGGATGTCGAACAGGAACTGCGAGACCCGGGTCATGTAGTTCGCGTTGCGGTTGCGGACCGCCATAGCGGCCGAGACCGCCCCCACGCGAGGATCGGACATGTGGGCGGCCAGCTTTCGCAGGGCATCGGGCGGCGTCAGCACCGTCGCGTCGGTAATGGCGACAATCTCGGTCGTCGCCCGCTCGAAAGCCAGTTTCTGGGCCGAGATCTTTCCCCTGCGCTCACCCGTTTGAAGCAGCTCGACACCCTCGAATTCACGCACTATCTCCGCGGTCCGATCCGTGGAGCCGTCATCGACTACCATGACTTCGAGCAGTTCAGGAGGATAGTCCGAGTCAAGGATATTCTCCAGCTTGCGCCGTATGTGGTTCTCCTCGTTGTGAGCCGGGATTATTACGGTCAGCCGCGGCGTAAAATCCGGCCGAGTTTTCGGCGGACGCAGCAGGCCCGCCACCAGCATAACGGCGTTGTAAAGAACATATTCACCCAGCGCTATCCAGAGCGCCCCGAGCGATATGGCCAGAACGAACGATCCCATATCCTTCACGATCCCGCCCGATTTCCACTTTGCGAGCGACGAGCAACGCGCATCCGCAGATTGTACTCGCCGAAGAAATTCCAGTTGGAGCCCATGGTGATATCAAAGGCGAGCCTGTCGCCGTCGCGAACGACCGCGTCGACCGAGCCCTCGATTATCTCGAAGGAGTATTCGTCGCCGCCGCATGAGACAAGGAATCCGTCGCTGTCATGAACGGACAGTATCTCATAGCTTCCGATAAGGTCGATCCTCACCTGCCCGACCCTGACGTCGCCGACGAGCGTCCTGACGTCAAGCTCCAGATCGGAGGCGGGCAGGTTCTCGGAGTCCGCGCCCGTCGCCGTGACGGACAAGGCGATGTCGTGCAGCGGCGTCAGATAGCGATGCGTCCGGCGACCGTCATCGGATTCATTCGCGGAGAAATCGATCACCTTAATACGAGAGGTCCGGCCGATCCCGGCCCGCGGCGGACTTGTGCGGTGTCGATTGAGGAGGATCTTCGTCGCCGGAACGATCTTGAGCGCGGCGCGGCCGGGCGCCACCTCGCGCATCATCCCATAGGCAGCCTGAACGGCCCGGCTTCGCCAATCGTATGCGTCTTCGAAAGCGATTCCCAAACGCAGCCTTCCGTCAATGACCCACTCGGGCCGATCACTTGAGATCGCGGCCGGCCCCTTCGTTTCCCCCGTCGGCCTCAAGGGTGGATGCTTCCTCCGAACCGAATCGCGCTCCTCCGAGAGGATATTCCCAAGCGGGCCGTTTTCCTCGGCCCAAAGGTCCAGGACAAACTCGACAAAAGCGTCGGTCACGAACGTCGGCTCAATCAGTACGCTCTGAAGCCCGGAAGGGAAATCGAGAAACCATGTTTCGCTGAAGCCGCCATCGCGCTCCTGCAGGCCCGCGATGGGTTGGAAGAGCCGCCATGCATAATCGCGCCGGCTCCCTCGGCCTGTCGCCTTCGACAGCCTCACGAAAGCGCGGGCGATGAGGAGGCCGCCCCAGACGTCGACGCGGGGCGTGATAGAGCGCGAAAGCCCGTCGAACGACGGTTCGGCCCGTAATTCCGCCGAATGCGGCCGCACCCATTGAAGCGCGTATAAGCCCCATTTCTCGGCCTGCTCGAGCGCGTCCCCGTCACCGTCAAGCGCATGCCAGTCAAGGAAGGCGTGGATGCATGCCTCGGCGGTCAGCCCGTCGAAATTATCGCAATCGACGTCGCGCAGATATTGCCTGCACTCGAAAAAGTTCTCGTCGCGGCCGATATAGCGTATGCCGGCTTCGGCCGCAGCCCGATACCTCGGCTCCTCGGTTTGCCGATACCCCGCGATAAGCGCCCGCACCGCCTCGGCCGTTCCCGCGACGCATCCGCGGCTCGGGCCGCCGCGCCCGTTCGCAATCGTGGCCGGCCACGACCCGTCCTCGGCCTGCGTCTCCGCGAGCCAGTCGGCGGCGGACTTCGCCATCTCCACAAGCGCGGCATCGCAGTTGAGGGAACAGTATTCAAAAAGGCGTCTCGTAACGGTCGCCATGCCGCCGGGGAATCCGACCATGCCCGCGCCGTGGTGAGTGAAGGCGTCGAGTCCGGCGCCGTTGAAATATGTAGTCGTATGCCACAGTCTTGCGTCGCCCAGTCGATAGCGATAGCCGTCTTCGGAAAGTTTCGACAGCAGCTCGCGCTCGCGCGCCAGCAATTCGCGGCGCCCCATCCGGATCAGCCTGCGGTAAAGAACCAGCTTTGTGAGGTCGTCGGTCACGTGCGAATGCTTGAACGCGACCGACTCGAAGCGGGGTTCGTTCTTCACCGGAAGATGCATGTGCGTCCGGTTTCGAGCGTCCCACACCCTGTTGTAGTATCGGAGCGCCGATTTCAATTTCCTCGCCAGCGATTCCGGTGAAAGCTCCTCGATCGGGCGTCCGCCTCCGTACAGGCGCTTTTCGCATTCCCGCACGCAGTCGACCCACGTGTCCGCCGCCATCATGAGAAAGGTCGCCTCAAAGGACCGGCCTTCTGAAAGCGCCGTCTCGAAAGTCTTGCGCTCAGCGCCCGCGCCGAACCAGCCGACCGCTTTGCGCTCGACCTCGAACTCCCCCATGAGAGCGGCCGCAAATTCAATGCCCGCCCCAACGCCGCTTGTCCTTATGAACAGCGGCATGGGCCCGTAAGGCGAAATCAATTCCTTGGGAAACACGACGGCAAAGGCCCTGTCCTTTTCCTGCCAGCACGCGATCGGCATCTTCGAGAAAAGGGCCGCATCATACGGTGTGCGCGCATTTATGCGGAATTTGTAATAGGTATCGTAAGGAAACCCGAGCTTGCGCCCCCGGATCGGCTCGGCGCCGTAAAGATCGTATCTTCTGCCCCCGACGAACGCGGCCCTCGGGAAGAATTCGCCCAGCCTCAGGGCCAGCAATTCAAGCGGGAGCGGCCGGTCGCGCCTCTTTTCGATTGTCCAGCGCACACGGAGGATGACCACCCCGTCTTCGGTCGAAGTCGTCGCGTCCGCGCTCAGGCAGTCGGATGCGCCGGTCGCCACCGTGCCGGCGAAGGCGTCGTCGAGCATCAGTTGCCCACCGCTTATCTCAAGCTTGCGAAGCGCCATCTTTTCTCTTTCGCATCCAAAAGAGCGCCCCCATCAGGACCGGCACGCCCAGGCCAATTATGTCATACATCAGGCTGACCATGAGGCCCATCTCAAAATCCATTCCGACGGGAGGCCGTTGAAGCAGAATCGTCATGGCAAGCTCGCGGAGCCCGAACCCCGAAAAGCTTATGGGGATCATCGAAGACAAGAGCGCCGGCGGCACGACG
>CBFDAY010000051.1:0-11985 GCA_965602895.1 uncultured bacterium | reverse complement strand
CATACGAATCATGGATTCCCGTCCCCCATCCCCCGGTCGCAGCCGGGGGCAGGCTTGGTCGCCCCCACATGATGTAATTCGGATAATTCGTGTATCCCCGATCCCCCGATCAAGTCGAGGGCAGGCTCAGTCGAGGACAGGATTCGTGATTGGAGATATTGTCATCAACCGCCCGCATTCATCATCTGCTCGAGGCCCGCGAGTAGCTTTTCGTCGAGGACGCCCATTTCCTTGATGCTCTCTATTGTGAACAGCGAGACGGCGCTGGTCGATTTCGCCAGCGCCTCGCCGCCTTCGTCATAGATGCATGCCTGCATCACGCCTTTTCGCTCGGTCTTGACTTCCTGCACGCTGCCTTCGGCCCTTATCTGCTGGCCGATGAAGATCGGCTTCAGATAATCGACCGACATCGACTTCGAGAGAACGAGCTTTTTCAGTATCGCGAGCGCCGCCCAGCCCATGGCCTCGTCGAGGACGGTCGATATGATGCCGCCGTGGACCACGTTGGCCCAGCCGCAAAGGTGCTCCGGAACCGAAAGCCACGAAACCGCGGCATCCCTCTTTTCGTTGAGGTAGAATTTCATCTGAAGCCCCGTGGAATTTGCGGGGCTGCACCCGAAGCAATTGTGATCCTCGCTGTTCGGCAGCAGAATATAGCCGTCCCGATTTTCTGTTGCGGACATATCTCGCCTCCTGAAAGTTGACAGATGGATTGGGGGTCCATTGGTTTCAACTTCCTCATTATTTTATATCATAAATGCCGAAATGAGAAGAAAGAATCGCCCGTTCGGGGGATATGACGATTTTCCTGAATCCATAATTCCGGGGCCATGCCGCCCGACGGCGAACAGGCCTACCCCAAGATTTTGAATGTTGACCCAAATCTTTCGATAAATCCACAATATTTAGTATTGTCTCGCCCCAGGTTTCTTGACAAGCGCGGAAACGGGATGATATACTTTAAGGGCAATAGTACGAATGGGTTTTGTATTTTCGACCGTGCCTTCGAGGCCAAAGACAGGCGAAGTGTATCTGGTGGTGATATGAAATGACTCCACAAAGTGTAGTAGACATGGGAAGGGAAGCGCTGATGATCACTCTACTGGTGTCGGGTCCGCCATTGCTGGCGGGGCTGGCGGTCGGGCTGACGATCAGCATCTTCCAGGCGGTCACTCAGATCCAGGAATTCACGCTCACATTCATCCCGAAAATCCTGGCGGTTTTCATAGCCACGATGATATTTCTCCCGTGGATGTTGCAGGTTTTTCTCGGATACACGACGAACCTTTTTATCCAGATACCGATGCTGGCAAAATGAGCGATCGCGGGCGGCTCGAAGTCGTGAGGGTAAGGTGGAGAATCCATTCACATTTGCCGTGCTGAGACTTCAGGCCTACCTGCTTGTATGGATGCGGGTCGGCGCGATGCTCTTCGTGGCGCCCGTCTTCGGCGGGGGAACCGTTCCGACGCAGACGAAGATCCTGTTTTCGCTGATGCTTTCGCTGATCCTGCTCCCGATGGTCGCCGTCCCGGGCGGCTCCTTGCCGCTCGAGATCATTCCGCTGGCATGGCTGGGGATAAACGAACTCCTGGTGGGGATCGTGATGGGCGTGTCGCTGGTCTTTATCTTCGCCGCGATCCAGTACGCGGGCCAGATAATCGATTTCCAGATGGGTTTTGCCATAGTGAACCTGATAGACCCCACGCAGGACGTCCAGATACCGATCATGGGCTTTTTTCATTTCCTGATCGCCATCTTGATATTCCTCGCGATGGACGCGCACCATTGGATAATCCGCGCGCTGGTGGACAGCTTCGCCATCGTGCCGATCATGGAGGCCGGTTTTTCGGGACTCGTCATCGGCGGCATCGCCAAGGCGTTCGGCGATCTGTTCGTCGTGGCGATGAGGATAGCCGCGCCGACGATCGCCGTCCTGATGCTCTACAACGCATCGCTCGGCATCATTGCGAAGACGGTTCCCCAGATCAACCTGCTCATTGTCGGTTTCCCGGTGCGCATAGCATTGGGATTGATCGTTGTCGGGCTTTCGATGACCTTCTTTCTCCCTTATCTGTCGAGCGCATTCGACCTGATGATCAGGAACGTTTATTCGATAATGCACTATTTCTGAGGTGAGCGATGCCCGAGCCGCAAGCAGGCGAAAAGACCGAGCCGGCAACCCCGCGACGGCGGGAGGAGGTTCGGAAAAAAGGGCAGGTGGCGAAGAGCGCCGACCTTAATTCGGCGATAGTGCTCCTGGCCGCGATGCTGGCATTGTATTTTCTCATGCCGGCGTTCATGCACATGCTGACGAACATCACGCGCTCGTATCTGGAAAACGCGGCCACCATGCGCGTCGATTACGGCTCGGCCACGGCCCTGATGACCAAGCTGATCCTTCAGGTGAGCGGTTTTTTCATCCCGTTCATGCTGATACTGGTTTCGGCGGCGCTGCTCTCAAACGTCGCGCAGGTCGGGTTCAAGCTGAGCGGATATCCATTGACGCCCCGGCTCGAAAAGCTCAGCCCCATCTCCGGCCTCAAGCGGATGTTTTCGGCCCGCGCGTTTGTCGAGCTTACCAAGTCGATCTTCAAGCTGCTCCTCGTCACCCTGATCGCCTACCTTACGATCCGCGGCGAGTTCAACAAGCTCGTGTCCCTGGCCAACGTCGACGTGTGGGGCGCGTGGGCGTTCTTCGGGAGGCTGTGCTTCACGCTCGGAATGAGGATCGCCATAGCGTTCCTCGCGCTCGGACTCGCCGACTACGGCTTTCAGCGTTACCAGTTCGAGCAGGACATAAAGATGACGAAAGAAGAAGTGCGCCAGGAAATGAAGGATTTCGAGGGCGACCCGCAGATTCGCGCCCGCATAAGGCGCCTACGCAGGCAGATGGCGTTAGGCCGCATGATGGCCGAGGTGCCGCGCGCGCACGTAGTCGTCACAAACCCGACATTCCTGGCGGTGGCGCTCAGGTACGACAGCGAAAAAATGGCGGCCCCCGTCGTCGTTGCCAAAGGGGCGCGCCTGACGGCCGAGCGCATCAGGGAGGTCGCGGCCTCCAACGAGGTCCCCATAGTAGAGAACGCGCCGCTGGCGCAGTTGCTTTACAAATCGGTCGAGACGGGCGCGCACATACCCGAGCGCCTCTATCGCGCGGTCGCCGAAGTGCTCGCATACGTGTATCAGATAGACAGGCGAAGCCGGCAGCGGTGGGCGTCGCTCAGCGCCGCGGCCGCCGCCGAATAAAACTATAAAGGCGGTTGTCGCCTCAACGCTTGAACGGATAATCGAATGGGTCAAACGGCGATGAGTATGAGATTTATGCGCATGGCCCGCAATCAGGACGTGATTGTGGCCGTGGTCATCATCGGCATACTGTTCATCATGCTGGTGAAGATGCCGCCGTGGACCCTCGACCTGCTGCTCACCGCCAACATCTCCATTGCCGTGCTGATGATACTGGTGACGATGTACGTGCGGAACCCCCTCCAGTTCTCCGTGTTTCCGTCGCTCCTTCTGATCACGACGCTGTTTCGGCTTTCGCTCAACGTGGCTTCCACCCGCCTGATATTGCTCGAGGCCTATGCCGGAAAGGTCATCCAGGCGTTCGGCACCTTCGTCGTAGGCGGCAACTATGTCGTCGGCATGATAATCTTCCTCATACTCGTCGTCATCCAGTTCGTCGTAATCACAAGGGGCGCCGGAAGGATATCCGAGGTCGCCGCAAGATTCACGCTCGACGCCATGCCCGGCAAACAGATGAGCATCGACGCCGACCTCAACGCCGGCCTCATCACCGACGAGCAGGCCCGCGCCCGCCGCCGAGCGATCGAAAGCGAGGCCGACTTTTACGGCGCGATGGACGGCGCCACCAAGTTCATCCGGGGAGACGTGATCGCCGGCCTCATCATCACGGGAATAAACATAGTCGGCGGGCTCATCATAGGGGTGCTCCAAAGAGGGCTCTCCATAGGCGAGGCCGCAAGGATCTACACAATGCTCACCGTCGGCGACGGGCTGGTCGCGCAGGTGCCCGCCCTCTTCATCTCCACCGCGGCCGGCATCATAATAACCCGCACGATTTCCGATACCAATCTCGGATCGGACATAACCCGTCAGTTGCTCACGTTCCCGCGCGCGGTCGCAATCGCCGCCGTGCTGCTGGTGGTCTTCGCCCTCGTCCCCGGCATGCCGACGGTCCCATTCCTGATGGTTGCCGCCGGAGTAGGCGTCGTCTGGTACCAGCTCAGGCGCACGGAGGCCGAGGAAAAAAGGACAGAGGAACGCGAACTCAAGGTCCGCGAAGAGGCCGCCCCGAAAGCGCCCGAAAACGTAGAGGGCCTGCTCAAAGTGGACGCAATGGAGATAGAGATCGGCTATGGGCTTATCCCTCTGGCCGACCCCAAGCAGGGGGGCGACCTGCTCGAGCGGATCTCCGACATACGCCGCCGCATGGCGCTGCGGATGGGGATCGTGCTTCCGCCGATTCGCATCCGCGACAACATGGCCAATAAGCCCAGCGAGTACACCATAAAAATCAGGGGCGCCAAAGTCGCGAGCGGCGAATTGATGATCGACCACTTTCTCATAATGAACCCCGGCCACGTTATGGAAAAGATTCCCGGGATCGAAACGAAAGAGCCGGCCTTCGGCCTCGACGCCACGTGGATAACCGAATCCCAGCGCGCGCGCGCCGAGGAGCTGGGCTACACGATCGTCGAGCCGCCGTCGGTGCTCGCCACCCACCATACCGAAATCATTCAGGCGCGGGCCCACGAATTGTTGGGGCGGCAGGAAGTGAACGATCTCATCGAAAACATCAAGAAGACTTCGCCCGTCGTCGTCGAAGAACTCATTCCCAACCTCCTCACGATGGGCGACATCCAAAGGGCGTTGCGCAGGCTGCTGAGAGAAAGGGTCCCCATCCGGAACTTCGAGATCATACTGGAGACACTCGCCGACTTCGCCCGCCGGACAAAGGACACGGTCATCCTGACCGAACATGTGCGCCAGGCGCTGGGACGTACGATTTGCCAGGAATACATGGACGACAAGGGACAGATATTCGCGGTCACGCTCGACCCCCGGCTCGAGCAGAAGATAGCCGACGCCCTGAAGGAATCCGAGGCCGGCGCCTACGTCGCGCTCGACCCCGTCACGGTCCAGAAAATAATCGCGGCCGCGACGGCGGAGTCCAAGCGCATGGTGAACGATGGCCGGCAGCCCATCGCTGTTTGTTCCCCGAGGATAAGGCCCCATTTCAAGCAGCTTATGCAGGGCTCTCTTCCGGGTCTCGTCGTGCTCAGCTTTGCCGAGATAGCGCAGGAAGCAAAACTTCACGCCGAAAGGATGGTGAGCCTCGAAGGTGAAACTTAGGCGATTCCGAGCCGACACGATGCACGCGGCGCTGGCGCAGGTGAAAGAGGAACTCGGCCCCGAAGCCGTCATCTTGAACACGAAGACCTCCTACCAGAGGGGATTTCTCGGGTTCGGAAGGCGGGAGGTGGTGGAAATCCTCGCGTCCAACACCGTCAGGATAGCCGATAAGCCCCCACAGTTCACGCGCCAGAGAGAAGAGTATGCGCGCCATCATGTCAAGAGCGGGGCCGACGCCGCTCCGACCGCGGTCAAAGCGCCTTCGGGCGAGATCATGAAGGAACTCTCCTCGATAAAGACCCAGGTGGAGCTGCTCACCAGAGAGTACGTGCAGGACCCGCAATATCCTCCGGCGCTCAACGAGCATTATCAGAATCTCCTGGAGGCGGGCGTGACGAAACTCCTGGCCAAGCAGGTGGTGGGCGCCGTCCATACCGAGCTGAGCAAAACCGACCTCGACGACGACGGCATGGTGAGAGAAAAGCTCGCGCGCGAACTCGGCAAGCTCGTGAAGCTGGCCGGGCCGATCAAATGCGGCGGCCGCAAAACGCGCACGATCGTCATGACCGGTCCCACGGGAGTGGGCAAGACCACGACCATCGCCAAGCTGGCCGCCCACTATTCCATCAAGGAAAGGCGAAAGGTCGGCCTGATCACGGCCGACACATACCGAATCGCCGCCGTCGAACAGCTCAAGGTGTACGCCGACATAATAGGCGTCACGCTCGATGTCGTGCTCACGCCCAAAGAGCTTCGGCAGGCCGTCCGCCGCAATTCCGAGAAGGACATCATATTCATCGACACCGCCGGCCGCAGCCAGCAGAATCAGACCAGGCTGGTGGAACTCAAGAACTTCATCGAATCCGCCGAGCCGGATGAAAACCACCTTTTGATCAACGCGACGACGGACAAGGACGAGGTGTTCAACATCATAGACAAGTTCGGCTGCGCAAAAGCTTCGAGCTTCATTTTCTCAAAGGTGGACGAATGCACGAATCCGGGCATAATTTTCAACGTGCTTTCCAATTGCGACGTTCCGATCTCTTACCTCACAACGGGCCAGGACGTCCCCGACGACATAGAGGTGGCTTCCGAACAAGGGCTCTTGGACTTGCTTTTCGGGAAGAGTGAAAAATGACCGATCAGGCGCAAAAACTCCGCGAACTCGCCGAGGCATACAAGACTCATCCCCGCATCATCACGGTCACGAGCGGCAAGGGGGGCGTCGGCAAGTCGAACGTGGTCATCAACCTCGCCGTCACGCTTTCCAAGATGGGAAAGCGCGTGCTGATCATCGACGCCGACCTCGGCCTTGCAAACATCGACATCCTGCTCGGACTAAAGAACAGGTTCAACATTCAGGATGTGATAGACGGCCGCATGAAGCTCAAGGACATAGTGGTGCTGGGGCCGGGAGGGATAAAGGTCGTGCCCGGAAGCTCGGGCATACCCCGCATCGCCAATATGAGCAACCGCAAGCGGCGCGAGTTGATAGCCTCGTTCGAGGAACTCGAAGACGAGGCCGACATCATTCTCATCGACACCTCGGCGGGGTTGACAAGGAATGTGGTCAATTTCGCGCTGCTGGCCGACGAGATCGTGCTCGTCACCACTCCGGAACCCTCCGCCATCACCGACGCCTACGCCATGATAAAGGTCGTGTACGCCGAAAAGCCCGACGCCAACATCGGCCTGATCGTGAACCTTGCAAAGAACCAGGCGCAGGCCTCCGACGTCGCAAACAAGATCGCCGACGTGTCGCGCCAGTTTCTCAATTTTCCCATTTTCGTCCTCGGCACGCTGCCGTCCGATCCCTGCGTGTCGCGGGCCGTGATGCAGCGCCGCCCATGGGCCGAGCTTTATCCCAGGGCTGCGGCCAGCGGCGCCATAAGGCAGGTGGCAGCCAAGATAGTTAACGGAGAGGCCGAATCCTCGTCGCCGGGAGGCGGCTTCATCCAGCGGATCTCGGAATATTTCAAGGGGGGCGGACACGCCTGACGCACGGGCGTCGTCGCCGGGAAGGCTTGTTGGCCGCGCCCTTTTCCGTGTCTGGTTTGCTTTATCTTTGCTCGACGCTTGTGGTATAATTCAACCGACGGAGACGGGCCCGGATTGGGCGACGGGCTGTGACACAGGGGAATTCATATGGCCGACATACTCAGCCAGGAAGAAGTCGACGCCCTTCTTACGGCGGTTTCGGAGGGCGAATTACCGATCGAGACTCTGGAGGAACCGGCGGAACGCGTCCACGTGGCCAAGTACGACTTCAAAAGGCCCGAACGCGTATCAAAAGAAGAAATGCGCGGGTTTCAGACGCTCTCGGAGTTGTTCGCCCGCGATCTGAGTACGGCGCTGGGGGGTTCGTTGAGGGCGGTGGCTCGAGCCTCCGTCATCTCGGTCGAGCAGGTAACCTACGACGAATACGTCATCTCCATATCGAACCCGACGTCCTATAATATCGTTCAGGTTCCCCCGCTCGAAGGCAACATGATTCTGGAATTCAGCCCATCGCTCATATTCCCGATAATCGACCGGATGCTGGGCGGGTGCGGCTCGCCGATCTCCGAGAGCCGTGAACTCACCGAGATCGAGCAGAAGCTGACGACCACGATCATTGAGATCGTATTGGACACCCTTGTGAGAGCGTGGCGGCATCTCGAGAATTTCAAGTGGAAATTGATAGCGCAGGAAAACGATCCGCAAATCGTGCAAATCGTTGTCGGCAGCGAGATTGTTCTTGTGCTCAGGTTCGAGATTAACGTCGGCGACATCGCCGGAACCATGAGCTTTTGCATGCCCGCCGTCGTCATCGAGCCGATCTTTGAAAAAGTGGGAGCGGAATATACCTTCTACGGGGCGCGCCCCCAGTACGCGGATTCCGAGACCATAAAGGCCCTGGCGGAAATAGTCATGCGAACCAAAGCGAAGGTCGAAGCGAACATGGCCGGCTCGGTGATCTCGGTCAGCGACCTGATGGGGCTGCAGGTGGGCGACATAATAAGGCTCGACAACAGCGTTGCGGATGAAAGCTCAATCACAGTCAATGTGTGCGGAAAATCGAAGTTTAAAGCCAAGCAGGGACGCATAGGCAACAAGCAGGCAATTCAAATCGTCTCCAGAATTGAATGAGCCGGGTCCGCACTGGAGGTCAATAATATGCCCGAAGAACCCAGACAGGACGAGGAACTGCAGGATAGCGAGGCCGCCAGCACGCTCAACAGGGATTTTGCGGGCGTTCTCAGATCAATCCTGGAATCCGCATCAGAGATGTTTCCCTCCGCCGAGGAGACGGACATAAGATTCTCCGTCGCCCTCGTGGGCGAGATGGGGAGCGACAAATTTGTCGATCTGGTCAATGAATTGCCGATCGTGGCCTGCATAGCCCTCAGAAAAGAAATCGGCACGAAGGCCGCCCTGCTGACCGATGCGCCGACGGCGTCTGCGCTCGCCGGCTTTGTCTCGGAAGGAAAACCGACAAGGAAAGAGTCCATCAGCGATGACGACCTCGTTTCCCTGTACGATGCCCTGAGCCCAATCCTCGATGCGCTCTCGAACGCGTGCGAGAAGGCCACCGGCCATCCCCTGGGAGCGATAGAAGGCATCGAGGCCGTCGATCCGGCCAGCCCGCCGCCCATGCTCGAAGGGCTCTCAAACGAGCTTTCCGAAAGGCTCTGCCGCGCCACCGCCTCGGTCACAATCGGCAACGAGGACAGCGGACGACTCGTCCTTGTTCTGCCGCGCGATCTCGTCAAAGCGATGATTATGCCCAAGCCGGCGGACGCAAGCGTCAGCCCAAGCGAAGAGGCCGACCTTCAACAGGAAGAAATAGACGCAATCCTTTCACCGTCGGAGTCCGAGGGGGAGGGCCTGCCCTCCCAGGCTGAGATAGACGCTCTTATGGCGCAGGCGACCGGAGAACCGGCGACCGCCGTCGAAGAGGCCGCGCCCCAGGTCGCGCCGCCGCAGCCGGCCCCGGTTCCGCCGGCGCATGCGGAGCCGGATGCGTCGACAAAAAATATCGACCTCATCATGGACATACAGCTCAAGCTGACCGCAAGGCTGGGCAAGATGGAGATGTCCGTCGGGGAAATAATGAAGCTTTCCCCCGGCTCCGTCATCGACATCGACCGCTTCGTGGATGAGCCTATCGAGCTCGTCGTCAACGACCGTCTCATTGCGCGCGGCGATATAATCGTCGTCCAGGAGAATTTCGGCGTCAAGATAAGCGAGATTGTCAGCCCGAAAGAGCGGATACAAAGCCTGAGATAACACGACCGCGCGTATGGCACTCTCTTTATGTCCGAGCTCGCCAGGCCTCTTTCCACATTGCGCCGACACTGCAGCGGGCCCGGATGATTTTTTCCGTTCGTGGACGACTTCGGAGAATCCTTTTGAAGCCGGACGGCCTCAGCAAGAAAGACCTCGCCAGGCTCTGGAAAGAATACAAGGAGCAGGGAAGCCGAGAAGCGAAGGATGCGATTATCGTTCACCATCTTGATCTCGTCAGATTCGTGGCGGGCAGAATGGCGATGAATTCACCTCCCCAGGTGGATAAGGACGATCTTATCGGATGGGGCGTGCTCGGACTCCTCGATGCCATGGAAAAATTCGATCCCGACCATAAGGCAAGCTTCGAGACCTACGCCTCCACTCGGATACGCGGCGCCATAATCGACCAGATTCGCTCGCTCGATTGGGCCCCCCGTTCGCTGAGGCGCAAGGCCCGTCTGCTCAACCAGGCGTCGGCAAAACTGAAGGAAAAACTCGGCAGGGAACCCACCGAGGCGGAGCTGGCCGCCGAGATGGAAATCTCCGATACGGAGCTGTTCGAGCTGACGACCGAAATTCATGGAGCATACATACTGTCGCTGGACGCCCAAATCTCCGATGACCCGGAGACCGGAGAGACCACGCTGGGCGAGGTCACAAGCGACGCGACAATTCCTTCGCCCGAGGAGTCGGCCTCCAGAAAGGAAATGGAAGAAGAGCTGGTCAGGGCGATAGAAAGATTGTCTGCCGGCGAACGACAGGTGATAACCCTGTACTACTACGACGAGTTGACGCTCAAAGAGATCGGGAAGGTCCTCGCGCTGTCCGAATCGCGCATCTGCCAGATCCACAGGACGGTAACAAGAAAGCTGAGGGAACACCTCAGGTCGGGCCTCAGAGATGCTGCTACTTGAAATCCTTTTGATTGCCGCAGGCGCCCTGTTGCTGGCGCTTTCGGCCGTGTTGGGCAAGAAACAGGAAACAGGGGCGGAGTCTCCCGCTCAAGAGCGGCCTCCAGCCGGCCCGTCGCCCGAGGCCTCGTCCAAACTGCAGACCTCGCTCACCGAGCTGCTGCGCGAACTGCATACGCTCAGCAACGACATGTCGGTGGACCTCGAAGAAAAACTGACGGAACTAAAGGAAGTGTTGCAGTTGGCCGATAAGAAATTAGAGGAAATGTCGACGGCGGGCATCAAGGAAAAACAGGAGAGCGAGCCAACGCCGGAGCCGCCGACGGAAAGCGCCGCCTTCGCAAACGCGCCCGCATCGGACATTCAATACGACGAGGAACAGGACGTCGCCCCGCCTTACCTCAACGACCGATATCGGGAAATATATCAGATGGATGACGAAGAACTGCCCATCGACGAAATAGCCCGCCGCATGCAGATGGGAAAAGGCGAGATCCAGCTTATCCTGAGTCTCAGGGAAAAGGACTGAGTCGCATGTCCCTCCGCCTCCCCGCCGAACTTCTCGCGCTCCCGAGCGCCTCATCCCGAACCGCCGCCCTCCCCAGGCTCGAACATGGAGATCTGTTGTCGGGAAAAGTCACGCGCATAGACCCCGACGGCACGGCCCGTATCAGGCTCGCC
Source organism: uncultured bacterium (assembly GCA_965602895.1). Taxonomy (GTDB): domain Bacteria; phylum Abyssobacteria; class SURF-5; order SURF-5; family SURF-5; genus CBDUSG01. The sequence goes on along the minus strand of CBFDAY010000051.1, from coordinate 747 downwards.
GATATCGATGTTCGCGCCCGTGGGGGCGGCCTCCTTCGGGCCGGACAACGCGTGCTCGTCCAAGTGCAAAAAACGCGCGACGAAGCGCTGCTGTCGCTGCTTCCGAGCATAAGAGAAGGCGATATACTGGAGGGGACCGCCGTCCGCCTCGTCGGCTCCAGAGTTCTCGCCCGATTCGGCCGGCTTGAGCTGATTGTCCGCAGCGCCGGCGCGGAGACCTCGACAATCCCGCCCGGAGCGCCGGTGCATGCGCAAGTGCAGCTTCCGCCCGGCAGGCCGGTCCTCCAGACGCTGCCGGGGGCCGCACCGGGAGCGATCTATGGCGGAACCGTAGTTGCGGAACGGGGCGACGGCTCCGCGCTTGTCGATATCGGTGGAACCTCGCTGATCGTGGAGGCCGCCCGCCCGGTCGCGATTGGCGAGCTTGTTCAGGTGAAATTATCGCACATGGGCGACAAGTGGATTCTCCAAATGCTGCAACAGGGCGACCCGGCCTTGGATTCCGTGGAAGACGCCGCGCTTCAACCCGGATCCGGCGAAAGAATCGGACAGTTGACGGCAAGCCTTCTGGCCGAACCGCGATACGCGCGTCTCATCGAGGCGCTGGCGGCGGGACAGCTCAGGATCGGCGACATCAGCCGAGAGCTTCTGCCGCTGCTTCTTCTGCATTTGGCGCAAGGAGAAAAACAGCTTGCATGGATCTCCGGTCTGGTCCGGTCGCTGGAGTCGATACTGCTCAATCCGCAG
>CBFDAY010000050.1:0-12047 GCA_965602895.1 uncultured bacterium | reverse complement strand
CCAATACAGCGCGAGAACCGCGATAAGGAAAAAACCGAACTCAGTACTATTAAAAAGCATAATCTATCTGCGCGCGCGTTAATTCGTCTCTGCGACCGCCCGCGCTCTTCTCGATATCCTCCGCGAAAAAAACGAGCCGAATGCCTGCGCAAATGTGCATACAATAGCCAGCAAGAAGAAATAAGGGAGAGAGTCCTGGATCGCCATGTGATCGACGAGGTGACTCCACCTCCAAAACGGATATATGACCGCCTCTGCCGCATGGATAAGAGGAAAATAAACCACTATGCAGGCAATGGCCAGATAACACGCCATCGCCGCCAGCAGCGCCATGCCTCGCAATACCTTGAGCAAAAACATGAAAACTCCTCTGCTCTGCATCTCGCAAATATGTGCAAACCCTCTTAGCCGCGGACCGCCCCGGGCGACCTTCGGCCTATTATATCACAAATATGGCCAAATCCCTTCCAAGCCCGAGTTGCGGGCAAGAGTCAAAACAATTTGACCACCAGGCATGAAGGGGGACGCATCGGAATGTGCAGCCCTGATTTCGGTGGCAAAGCCAAGAAAATGTGTCATTCCGATCCCATAGGGCGATTTCGCAGACCCCGCCTTTCATTGAATTCGTCACCGCCTGCCTCCGCGCGGCCAGACCCTTGTTAAAGTCCTTCATATCTGGTATAATCCTATGGCAATCAGGATGTTGGGAGATTCAAAAAGTGCCGCGGAACGATTCGGAACACATATACACGGTAACCGAACTCACGCGTGGCATCCGGTCGCTGCTGGAGGAGAATTTCGGCCGTGTCTGGGTTTGCGGAGAAGTGTCGAACCTGAAGCGCCACAGCTCCGGCCACGTTTACTTCACTCTAAAGGACGACCAAAGCCAGCTCAGCGTCGTCTTTTTCAGGAGCGACGCCGCAAGGCTGAGATTCAAGCTTGAAGACGGGCTGCAGCTAAACATCGAGGGGCGCATAACCGTATACGAAAGACGCGGCAACTACCAGTTGATCGCCTCGACCGCCGAGCCCGTCGGCTACGGGGCGCTCCAGCTCGCTTTTGAACAACTGAAAAAGCGCCTCGGAGAGGAAGGCCTCTTCGACGAAGAGCGCAAGCAACCTCTCCCGCGCTTCCCCCAGCGGATCGGCGTCGTCACCTCGCCGACGGGGGCGGCGATCAGGGACATTCTTAATGTAATTGAGCGGCGGTTTTCCACCGTCGAGGTCATCCTCTATCCCTCGCTTGTTCAAGGCGAAGGCGCAGCCGAGCAGATCGCAGCCGGCATCGGGACCCTCGACAGCGAGGGAAAAGTCGACGTCATCATCGCCGGCAGGGGCGGAGGCTCGCTCGAAGATCTTTGGGCGTTCAACGAAGAAGTAGTCGCGCGCGCCATATTCGAATGCAAGACGCCTGTCGTTTCAGCCGTGGGCCACGAGATAGACTTCACGATAGCCGACTTCGTCGCCGACCTGAGGGCGCCAACGCCGAGCGCGGCGGCCGAGCTGGTCGTGCAGGAGAGGGAAGCAATAATCTCCGAGATAGCCCAACTGCGCGAAGGCCTGATGCGTTCGGTCGAAGCGTGCCTGACCCAGCTCGAACACCGGCTCGAGCTGGCCTCGTCCAGCTACGGATTTCGACGTCCGCTGGATATGCTCCTGCAATACGAACAACAGCTCGACGACCTGAACGAGCGGCTCGTCGAACTCCAGGGCCGAGGCATGGACGACTGTGAGAACCGGTTCTCGACGGCTCGGGCAAGGCTGCTAGCGGCCAGACCCGACAAGGTCGTCGCAGCATTGCGCGATAGACTCAACTCGGCGGGCCGCATGCTTGCCGAACGCGCGGGGAACGTCCTCGCCCGGCGAGGGGCCGCCCTGGCCGAGCTTGCGGCAAAGCTCGACTCCCTGAGTCCATTGGCCGTTCTCGCCAGGGGTTACAGCATTGCATATCGCGCGGGAAAAATACTCAAGGACAGCGCGGCGGCAAAAGCGGGAGATCGAGTCGACATAAAGCTTTATAAGGGCTCGCTCGTTTGCGCCGTCGAAAAAGTGGAGGACTAAAAAGGTGCCTGAGCCCAGTTTTGAAAAGGCCCTCGACAGCCTCGAAAAAATAGTGGAGAAATTGGAAGAAGGCAATCTCTCGCTGGAGGAAACCCTCAAGAAATTCGAGGAAGGCGTCAAGCTTTCGCGCCTCTGTGAGAGAAAACTCGCGGCCGCGCAGAAAAAGGTGTCCATGCTCACCAGGGACGAAGGGGGAAACCTGAAAGAGGTCCCTCTCACCGAAACGGGCAAACCCGACAAGACTGAAAAAGACGCAGGCGACGCCGAATCTCTTTTCAATGAGTGAACTGAAAGAATATCTTGCAAAGCAGAAAAAGCTCGTGGACGAGGAACTCGACCGTCTGCTCCCCGAGCCGGCAGGCCTCGAGCGCTCGGTCTGCGAGGCCATGCGCTACAGCATCTTCGCCGGCGGAAAAAGAATAAGACCGGTCCTGCTGCTCGCCGCCGGCGAGTTATGCGGCGGCAACGAAGCCAACGCGCTACCGGCCGCCTGCGCGATGGAAATGATTCACGCCTACTCGCTGATTCACGACGACTTGCCCGCGATGGACGACGGCCGGCTCCGCAGGGGAATACCGACCACGCACAGACGGTTCGGCGAGGCGATCGGGATATTGGCCGGGGACGCCCTGCTGACGCTTGCGTTTGAGACACTCGCGCTCTGCCCCGAAAAAGTCGTCGCCAAACTGGTGATCGAGCTTGCCCGCGCATCCGGCACGGCCGGCATGGTCGGCGGGCAGGTGGCCGATATAGAATGGACCGGCAAAGACCTTGAGCTCCCGACCCTGGAGTTCATTCATTCCCATAAGACCGGCGCGCTCATCACCGCCTCGGTCAGGATGGGAGCGATCGTCGCCGGGGCCGATGAGACCGCGCTCAAGGACCTCACGGGATACGGCCGCTGCCTCGGCCTCGCTTTCCAGATTTCCGACGATATAATTGATGTGGAATCCTCCTCGGAAGTCACCGGAAAAGACTCCGGCGCCGATGCGGCCAAGGGAAAGCCGACGTATCCGGCCCTTTTCGGGCTTGCCGAGTCGCGCGAGTTATGCCTCGGCCTGATCGCGCAGGCAAAGGAACACCTCGGCAATTTCGCCCCGCGAGCGGGCATACTGGAAGCAATAGCCGACCTCGTCGGCAACCGTAAGGCATAAAATGAAAAGGTGATTCGTTGATGGAAAAGCTTCTCGACATGATAGACAGCCCGAAGGACCTAAAAGCGCTTTCGATAGAGCAACTGCGCCAATTGGCCGAGGAAATCAGGGAGGAGATAATCTCGACCATATCGCATCGCGGAGGCCATCTCGCCTCTAGCCTCGGCGCTGTAGAACTCATACTGGCGATCCACTACGTTTTCAACGCGCCCCGCGACAAGATAGTCTTCGATGTCGGACATCAGGCATATGCCCACAAACTCATCACGGGAAGGCGCGAGGATTTCAAGACTCTCCGCACACTCGGCGGGCTTTCCGGATTCCCGAAGCGCGGAGAGAGCGAATACGCCTGCTTCACCACCGGGCCCGCGAGCACGAGCTTTTCCGCCGTGGCGGGAATGGCGGGCGCGCGCGACCTGGCCGGCAAGGAATTCAAGACGATCGCGCTCATAGGCGACGGCTCAATGACGGGGGGGATCGCATTTGAAGCGCTCAATCACATGGGGCACATGGGAAAGGACCTCGTCGTCATCCTCAACGACAACGAAATGGCCATATCGAGGAGCGTGGGGGCGCTCTCTCTCTATCTGAGCCGAATGATAACCTCGTCGTCCTACAACAAGCTGAAGGGCGACGTTGAATATCTGCTCAAGCGGATTCCGGCCGTCGGCTCCACGTTGTTCGAGACGGCCAAGCGCATCCAGAAAAGCGCCGCCAGCCTGCTCAAGCCCGGCTCGTTCTTCGAGGAACTGGGATTCAAATACGTCGGCCCCGTGGACGGGCACGACCTGGATGTGATGATCGACACCCTGCGCAAGATATCGACGTTCAGGATTCCTATCCTCTTCCACGTCCTCACAAAGAAGGGAAAGTGATACGAGTACGCCGAGGCCGAGCCCAGCGGATTTCACGGCATCCGCGCGTTTGACATCGAGACCGGCAAGCCCAAGCCGCCGTCGAAGAAAAAATCCAACGGCCCCGCCTATTCGGAGGTCTTCGGTCGCCACGTCGTGGAAATGGTCGAGAAAGACCCGAGGACGGTCGCCATCACGGCCGCGATGACCGAAGGCACCGGCCTGAAAGAGCTTTCGGAAAGATTCCCCGAACGGCTGTTCGACGTCGGCATTGCGGAGCAGCATGCCGTGACCTTTGCGGCCGGCCTGGCTGCAGAGGGCTTCCGCCCGATCGTGGCCATCTATTCCACTTTCCTCCAGCGCTCGTACGACCAGATATGCAATGACGTGTCCCTGCAGAAGCTGCCGGTGGTTTTCGCGGTCGATCGCGCCGGCGTGGTGGGCGCAGACGGCCCCACGCATCACGGATTATTCGATATAGCCTTCCTTCGGAGCATGCCCAACATGACCATTCTGGCGCCGAGGAACGGAGCGGAGCTGAAGCTGATGCTGGATTGGGCCGTTGAACAGCCCGGCCCGGTAGCCGTCAGATATCCGCGCGGATCGGCCGACGCCAAATGTCCGGAAGAGCCCAATGTTCCGATAAAGGTTGGAGAGCCCGAAGTGATCCGAGAGGGCGGCGACATCGCGATAGTCGCCCTGGGGCCGATGGCGGACGCCGCGTTTGAAGCCTCGGAAGAACTGGCGCGCAACGGCGTGGACGCCGCCGTCATCAACGCCCGCTTCGCAAAACCGCTGGACGAGCGATTCTACTACCGCCTCGTCGAACGGACCGAGCGAATAATCACGATCGAGGACGGTATAGCCTCCGGCGGGTTCGGCAGCGCGCTTGTCGATCTCATGCTGAAAATAAGGCCCGACAAGGCCGGATCCATTGTAAAGCTCGGTTTTCCCGACAAGTTCATCGAACAAGGCCCGCGGCCGACGCTTTTGCGGAAATACGGCCTGAGCGTCGACGGCATCATAGATGCGGCGGGCAAGCTCCTCGGAACCAAAATCGAATCGCGGCCCCGGGAGAGCTGAAGCCATAGCGGCCCTTTGTCGGTGTCTTCTAAAAGGGCTGCGCAATCGAGGTAAGCAATCCCCTACCTCACCCCCGATGGAGGTGTGGTAGGGTAGTGGTATGCTTGCTGCCGGAAAACAAATGGTAGGAAAACTCAGAGACCTCGAGGCGTTCGCTAAGGCGGCCCAAATCATGGTCGCGGAAAAGCCGCGCGCGTGGATACATGGGTTATGGGGCGCGTCGCGCAGCATCTTTGCAATCGAGATGGCCCGGTCTCTCGGCCGGGCCCTGCTCTACGTGACTCCCACGATCGAGGCCGCCGAAACCACGCTGGGCGATCTCGAGAGCTTTTCCGATTCGGGAGCACTGCGCCTGCTTCCTCCGCGCGAGTATCTGCCGCCATCCGATGTCCTGCCCGCCGACCGGAGCGTCTCCGACCGCTTGCTGACGCTACGAGCCCTGCTGCGGCCCGACGGACGCCCCCCCATCATCATCGCTCCGGTGAGGGCCTTCCTGCAATATCTACCGCCGCCCGGGCAAATAGTCCCACTGCTGCTTAGGCTGGAAACCGGCGACACATGGTCGCTCGAGCAGCTCAGCGAGGCGCTGGTCGAGCGGGGATATAGCAGGCAGAGCATAGTCGAAACGCGCGGCGAGTTTTCCATAAAAGGCGGAATCGTCGACATCTTCCCGATCTGCGCGGAGGACCCATACCGGCTCGAATTCTTCGGCGACGACATCGAGTCCATCCGCGCCTTCGACGCCGTGACCCAGCTCTCCTATGAAAAGGTCGACCGGATGGAGCTGATGCCGCGGAACAGATGGGTCGATTCGGCTGGATCCTCGGGCGATGAGATCACGCTTTTGGACTATCTGCCGGCGGACATAATAGTGGCCTGGGATGAGCCTCTCCAGATAGAAGAGGAAGCAGGCGGGGAACACATGGCGCCCATGTACGAGATCGCGCACGAGAAATCGGAGCCGATCGACCGGGTTGTCGAAAATGACGAAAGGATCATGCTCTGCCTGAGCCGGCTCGACCAGAGTTCGAAAGTATTCAGGGGATTCAGCCGTTTCGGCGTGCAATGTCACTCGCTCGAACCGCTCACCGCCGATCTGAGAGGCTTTCTGGATCGGCTCGGCGCGTGGCTCGAGGATGGATTCCACTGCATGATCGTGTGCAACAACGAGGGCGAGAGCAAACGCCTGATGGAACTCCTGCAGGATGCGGGGATGAATCCCCACTTCAGTCCCAGGCCCGACAGCCGCCGCCGGCTGTGCGTCACGCTGGGCAATCTGCGAAACGGGTTCGCGATAGACGAGATAGGCCTGGTCGTCGCCAGCGACCAGGAGATATTCCGGCGATACTCGCGCCGACGACCTCGGAAGAAATTCAAGGGGGGAACACCGATAGCGAGCTTTACCGAGCTGCGCATTGGCGACTATGTCGTGCACATCGACCACGGCATCGGCATATACCGGGGGCTCGCCCATTTGCCCGACCAGAAAAGCGACTTCCTCGTTCTCGAATACCTCGACGGCGACAAGCTATACGTGCCGGTGAACATGATGCACCTGGTTCAGAAATATATCGGCTCCGATGAAGCCCCCCCGCGAATCCATAAGCTGGGAGGCACGGCCTGGTTCCGAGTGCAGGAACGCGTGCGACGCTCCATCCGCGACATGGCCGGCGAACTGCTGGAGATCTACGCCGCGCGCAAGGTATTGCCCGGGATAGCGGCGTCGCCGGATTCGGAATGGCAGTGCGAGTTCGAGGAGGCCTTCATATACCGCGAGACCGAGGACCAGCTTGCCGCCATCGATGACGCAAAGCACGATATGGAGCGAGACTTCCCGATGGACCGCCTGATCTGCGGCGACGTCGGATACGGGAAGACCGAAGTCGCCCTGCGCGCCGCATTCAAGTGCGTGACGGACTCGCGGCAGGTGGCCATGCTCGTTCCAACGACAATCCTCGCGCAGCAGCATTACACGACATTCCGCGAGCGCCTCGCCGACTACCCCGTCAGGGTGGAGATGCTCAGCCGCTTCAAGACCGCGGGGGAACAGAAGAAGATCATTGCCGACCTGGCCGGCGGCAAAGTCGACATCATCATCGGCACGCACCGGCTTGTCCAGAACGACGTGACGTTCAGAGACCTCGGCCTTGTCGTTATTGATGAGGAGCAGCGTTTTGGGGTGGCGCACAAAGAAAGACTCAAAAAGCTGCGAAAACTTGTGGACATCCTCACGCTGACCGCGACCCCGATCCCCCGTACGCTCCACATGGCATTGATGGGCGCGAAGGACATGAGCGTTATAAACACCGCGCCCGAAGAGCGGCTGTCGGTCATCACCGTGATCACCGAGTTCAGCGAGAAACTGATACGCGAGGCCGTCCTGCGCGAGATGGCGCGCGAGGGCCAGGTTTTCTTCGTCCACAACAGGGTGCAGAGCATTGACAGAATGGCCGGCTTCATGCGGAGGCTCGTGCCGGAGGCGCGCGTCGGGGTCGCCCACGGCCGGATGCGCGAGCGCGAACTGCAGCAGACGATGGAGCGCTTTCTCGAAAGAGAAATCGACGTGCTGATGTGCACCACGATAATCGAATCCGGCCTAGATATACCCAATGTGAACACAATGCTCATAAACCGCGCCGACAGGTTCGGCCTGGCCGACCTGTATCAGCTCCGGGGGCGTGTCGGCCGCTACAAACACCGCGCTTACGCTTACCTGTTGATCCCCGGCCGGCGGGCGCTCACCGAAGTCGCGCAAAAGCGTCTAAAGGCGATAGAGGAATTCTCGGAACTCGGCTCGGGCTTCAAGATTGCGCTTCGCGACCTGGAGATCAGGGGCGCGGGAAACATACTGGGGGCGGAGCAGCACGGCGATATCTCGGCCGTCGGGTTCGAACTCTATTGTCAGCTCCTGGAAGAGTCGGTCGCCGAACTCAAAGGAGAAAAACCGGAGAAGCTGCTCCTGCCTACGGCGGAGTTCAACATGGACAGCTTCATCCCCGACGACTACGTCGCTTCGCCCGCGCAGAAGCTCGCCCTGTACAAGAAGATCGGCCTGGCGCGAACCGAAGAGGCGATCGATCAAGTTCTGCACGAGATGAAAGACCGATACGGCCCGGCGCCGGAGGAGTCGGAAAACCTCGTCGATATTGCGCGCCTGCGCATAGTGGGGGCATCGGCAGGACTCGAGTTCATCGGAAAAATGGGAGGCAATATCCTCTTCCGGCCAGCGCCGGACAAAGAATTCACTTCGATGGAACTGGCCGTCCTTTCGGACACATTCGGCAAGAGGCTTCGGCTGGAGACCGAGCGCGGCATCAGGCTTGTTATGCCCATCAAGGACGCCGACGGCCGTGACATGCTCGGCGCATCCACCGAAGTCGTGCGCTACATCGCAGCGCTGAGAAGCGAGGAAGGCGCCTCAAAGCCCATCCCCGCCAAATAAAAATCTGTTGACTTCACTTTTTGGCAGCTACTAAAATGGTTTCGACGAGTTTGAGCCCTTTGGCTTGCTCCTCACATGCATTCATTACTTCCAACTATGTTGATACGGAATCGGACCGGAAGTCCCGGGGGGTCTAAAAATTCCTAAAATATTAAAAAGGTTGATCATTCCTTTTTGCATATTCATCGTCGCAATAATTGTCTACAGCCAATTTGGATTTTACGGCAAACTCCTCAGGGACGACGCCATGTTTCTTTATGGCGGCCAACGACTGGCTGCGGGCGTTCCGCCGTATCTCGGCATTTTTGATGTCAAAGGGCCGATCACACCGATGGTCTGCGGATTAGGAGTGCTGATATCCAAGTGGCTGGGATGGGATGATGTGTACACCGTTCGCCTCGTGTTCTTATTTGCCAGCAGCATGGCGGTTGTTGCGACTTATCTACTTGGGAAGAGCCTGTTTCAGTCACAGAGAGTCGGCATATTCGCGGCTTTGACATTCCTGGGTTTCTTCGAATTCGCCAGGGAAGCGGCATCGGGCCCCCGAGCCAAGACTCTGGTGGCCCTATTCGGAGCCCTCGCCCTCCTTTTTACCAGCAGGAAAAAATGGTTCTGGGCCGGCCTGTTCGGCGCGCTATCGGCGCTCACGTGGCAACCCTCGGGCATTTTCATGTTGGTAACACTCATCCTTGCGGCGACACAACCTCGCAAAGAGCGTTTCCTCGCCATATCATCATCACTGGTCGGAATCGGATTGCCGGCGGCTATGCTTGTCTTGTACTTTCATTCCCAAAATGCCCTGTTTGAACTGCTGGATGGGATCCTGCTTTTTTATTTCCGGTACCGTGACATGGCCCGGCTACCGCTCATCCTTCATGCCTGGCTCCCCTTGAGGGCAATTTATTCCGGCTTTCGCATGATGATTTTGCCCATTGCACTCGGCTCTGTCATGATGCTCTATTTCTACTTCTGGAGAAGATCGCTTCACAATTCGCTAAAAGATATGCTGACCAAAGACGAATTCTCCGCGATCCTATTGTCGTTTCCGCTGTTTGTGGCATGGTCGGCATTGGACTTTCAAAATGCATACGATTTTTTTGTGTTTATTCCCTATATAGCTATTGGATTTGCGCGATTCATGGATATTGCAGTCAGTGGTATCGAGGAGCATTTTGAAAAACACGGCCACAGATGGGCGCCGCGTCTTGCTACCCTTGCCCTATGCGCAACGCTTATCGGCTCGGCAGTGCTCGATATCCGTTTCAACTCTGAATCCGGGTATCTTGAACAGCGCGACGCCGCCATCCAAATCGAACGCCGCTATGGCATGGATATCAAGTTGGCGGCCATAGGGGCGCCGGAGGTATTGGTTATCTTGCATCGCGCGAACCCGACCCCATACGTCTTGATCACCACCGGAATAGATCACAGGATTCACGCCACAACACTTGGAGGATTTAAGGGATGGATCATGGAACTGGAGGCATACGATCCGGATGTAATAGCATTTGGACCAACACACGGAAGGCATGTGCCTAAATTGATGAGGTGGCTGAACACTCGGTACCATGAGGAACAAATCGGGCCGTGGAAACTCTTCGTGAAAAATTCACCTGCATAATCAAGAAAACTCTGATCGTAGGACATATTGTGCCGGACCATCACAACAATACAATCATGGAATCGATGTGATACCTGGGGGCTGCATTGCTGTTTTGCATGAAACATACTTTTCCGCACAGGCTTAGACACACAATCAATAGACGCCGCGTTTTGGGCGGGATATTGTTTGCAGGCCTGCTTTTGCTCATTTTCATGGCGCCGCAATCCTGCAATCGACGCCAGCCTCGCCATAACGTCGTCTTTATAACAATCGACACGCTAAGGGCCGACCATTTGGGCTGTTACGGTTATCCACGACAAACATCGCCTGCAATCGATGCATTCGCCCAGAATTCCGTGCTTTTCGAAAACTGCGTCTCGCAGGCGACGTCAACCCTTCCTTCACACACCTCGATTTTCACATCGCTCTATCCCCCGGCCCACGGAGTGACCCACAATGTCGCCAGGCTGTCGCCGGAAGTGCCGTCCCTGGTCAGGGTGTTCAAAAGCAACGGCTATATCACCGGCGCGATAATAAGCAACTTGGTGCTGGAGTCGCGATTCGGGCTGAGTCAGGGGTTTCAGACATACGATGAAAAACTGAAATCCCGTGAACTCAATCGAAAGAAGTTCCTTGAAAGACGGGCCGATGCGACAACCGATGCCGCCATCGAGTGGCTTCGGAGCGCAAAAGAAAAGAGATTCTTTCTCTGGGTCCACTATATTGATCCGCACGGCGCCTACTATCCTCCCCCCGAATATCGGAGGATGTTTCTCGGTGACGACTGGTATTCGGAGGAGGAGGAGATGCCGATAGACTCCGAGAATTTTGTGTCCGGGACGATACCGGGATACCAGGCTCACTTCGGCAATAAGAATCCATCCTATTACATAGCGCAATACGATAGCGAGATCAGGTTCACCGACGATCAGATCGGGCGGCTCCTCCAATATCTCGGTCAATCCGATCTCATATCAAACAGCATTATCGTCATAACCGCCGATCACGGCGAAACATTGGCCGAGCGGGACCTCTGCTTCACGCATACGTTCCGAACATACGACGAGCAGGCAGTCATACCATTGATAATCCATTTCCCCGACCCGGAGCTTCGAAAGAGAATCGGCGCGCAGGTAAGGGCTATAGACATCATCCCGACGCTGCTGGATAAGCTCGGCCTGCAAAATCCATATTCGATCCATGGGGCCAGCTTGATGAAGCTGATAACATCGGGGGAGGAACCGCCCGCGGACTTTGCCGTCATCTACTCGGATTATGGAATGGACTTTTTCGATTCGGTAATGGGCGCGCGGAAATCGATCAGGACGCGGCGCTGGAAGCTCACACAGAACTCGCTCGACGGATCGATGGAACTGTTCAATCTGGAAGAGGACCCCTTGGAGAAAAACGACCTCTCGCAGCAGGAGCCGACCATAGTGAACGAAATGACGAAGCTGCTTGAGGACTGGGAAAAAGGGATCACAAAAGCGACCGTTTCCAGGACGAGGCTTTCCCCGGAACGGATCGAGCAGCTCAAATCATTCGGATACCTGGCCGAATGACGCTCGGCCTATTTCCGCGAGGCGCCTAACGGGGCAGAGCGAACTCATCTTGCAAAGGCTGAGAATCCGTTGCCAACATAAATCCGGCGCCGCGAGGCTTTTTTCCGGGGCCTTTGAAAGCCGAAGTGGGCATGATATAATAGATAGCCGGTTGTCACAGGAACACTGGGATACTATTTTTCGGATTCATTCGATGCGGGCGCAGCAATGAGAATAATACTTTATACGGGCAAAGGCGGCGTCGGCAAGACGACCATCTCGGCGGCTACAGCCGTGCGCTGCGCCGAGT
>CBFDAY010000049.1:0-12088 GCA_965602895.1 uncultured bacterium | reverse complement strand
TGGGGCAAACATTGAGAAGAAAGGGGCGCGACAAATCATCGCGACCCTTCCACAGAATAATCTTTTCCCTTCGCCTCCTCCGCCAGAATTGCCGTTCTTTGCCCTAAGCGTCGATGCCCGCGAACTTCTTCGCCAGGGCCGTGTAATCAGCCAGCGGAGCCTCGAACAGGATCATCATCTTTTGCGCCTCCATCGAGCCTTCGGCGTGGACGGTGGTCACCTCCATATGCCCGTGTTCGGCCGAAGCAACCAGTCTGTGCGCGGTCTCGATCAGCCGCAGACGCTGCTCGGTCGTATACAACTCGGAGCCGCCGAGATAGTGTTCCATGTACTCTTTCGTCTCCGGGTTCGTCCAATCCTTGTACGTCGGCGCAGTCGTGATGATTCCGCCCGATATGTCCTGGATTAGCTGAATGAAGCGGTGATACCCGTTGGCGAAGTGTAGCTTGGCCATGTTGGCAATCAACGGATTCGGCACCGCTATGTCACCGTACATGACAGGGTCTTTCGCGGCGGCGCGAGTCAGCGCCTTAAGAGTCTCCACATATGCGGCCAGATCGGAGATCTTCCCGCGCACGTGACCGACCCGCTCGATTCCATTCGATTCGGCCATCGCGATGCCGATACCGGCCATCGCCTCGACAATCGGAATCTTGTAGCTGACCGCGGTGAACCGGTGGAAACTGGCGAACGTGTAGGCGAGCGCCATCGAAAACTGCCATTCCCCGCACATGAACACGCGCTCCCACGGCACGAACACATTGTCGAACACGAGCATCGCCTCCGACAGCGTGCGCACGGGCGTCTCCTGCGGAAACTCAGAGGGAGTGCGCTCCCCGCGACCGGGCCTGCATATCATCGTTATCCCCTCGGCGTTGGCGGGAATGGCGAAGCTGAGCGCGTATTCGCCCTCGTCCTCTCGCATCTGGCGCGTGGGAGTGACGATTATCTCGTTGGCCACCGGCGCGCTGGTTATGTGAAGCTTGCATCCCTTGACGACGATGCCGTCCTTCTGCTTGTCCACGACGCGGAGGTAGTAGTCGGGATGCTTCTGATTCGAGGGCGACCTGCCGCGGTCGCCTTTGGCGTCGGTGACGGCGCCGCACATCGCCAGGTCATTCTTCTTGATATGGCGATAGTATTCCTTCGCGTGATCGACATATTCCTGATTGCCCATCTGACCGGCGACGACCGTCACGGCATTCAGGCAATCGCTTCCAACGTCTTTGCCGAACGGCAGCCCGCCGGTAATCCTGATCGACTCACCGATCAGACGGCTGCGCAATTCAAGATCCTCCGTGGTCCTTGGAGTCTTGAAAAGGCGGCTGATCGGCTCGCCGGTCTCCTCATCCTCGGCGACAAACAGGTCTCGAACCGCCGGGTCCTCGCTCTCGGTCAGCACGAAATCCTGCGCCACCGTCTCGACCGCAGTCTTCAGCAGCCGGTGGCTCGTGACATCTTCGACCTTTTCTCCCAAAATGTAAACGCTTCTGCCGTCACGCAGGCTTTCGCGATATTCATCTGCTGTTCTCAACGCCATGGTTTGGGGCCTCCTCTCATGTATTTGTGGCTGATTGTTTCAATGACATCTGTGCTAATCTGCGGATTTCCCGGTGCTGCCGCGTGCCTACAATTGCCCGCCCAGCGCGCGCGAGGCGACTTTCTTGAATGCCTCCGCTATCTGGTCGAGGTACTCACGGCAGGGCACGTGAAAACCGACGCTTTGTAGGATCAGTTCTTCGCCGCCGCATCGCTTTTCGGCCTCGGGACAGTCGCCCTCTTTGTACTCCACGAGACGCGAGGCGTGACCGCAGTCCCACGGGCAGCCCTTGCCCCAAAAACGATGCTCCTTAAAACGCGGCCTGAGGTGGATCGGTGTGCCGACGTAGCTCGTGGTCTCAAGGCCTTCGAGCGCGAGCGCGTTGCGAAACTTCTCGAGCGGCGTCCCATTCAGCTCGTCGGCCTTATAGGTAAGCGGAATCATGTGAACGGCGTGCCCGCAGTCCGGCGCGACATAAGTGGGCTTTATCCCGGGGATGTCGGCCAGTCGCTCCGACAGGTACTCCATATTTGCGATGCGATGCGCAAGCCGCTCGTCGAGATGCCCGAACTGCACGTTTGCGATGGCAGCCGATAAGGGGTGCATGCGAAAGTTGGGCGCGATGCTGTCGATATACTTGCTCAGGGGCCGATCCTGCAGCTCCTGCAATTGGCGCATCGGATGCGACGCCCAGCTCACGACTTCGTCGAAAAGCGACTCGTCGTCAAACACAAGGATCCCGCCTTCGCCGCCTGTCAGGTTCTTGCTCGCCTGTATGCTGAAGCATCCGATGTCGCCTATGCTGCCGACCTTCGTCCCCTTGTAAGTGGCTCCGTGTGCCTGCGAACAGTCCTCGATGACTTTGATATTGTGCCTGCGGGCTATCTCCATGATCGGGTCCATATCGCAGGGATGCCCGTATATGTGGACGGCCATTATCGCTTTCGTGCTGTCGGTAATGTTCTTCTCGATCGCATCCGGGCGAAAATTGAACGTGAGCGGGTCGATGTCGGCAAAGACCGGGACGGCGTTGTTGTGCAGGATGCATCCGACGGTCGCTCCCCAGGTATATGGCGAGACGATTACCTCGTCGCCGGGTCCCACGCCGCACACATGTAGCGCACTGTCGAGCGAGGCCGTGCCGCTGTTGACGGCGAATGCGAATTTGCGGCCCTGGTACTCGGCAAACCTGTCCTCGAACTCTTTTATTATGCCCACCTGCATCACGGGCGAAAGCGATTCCTCTTTGAGAACGCGTACGACCGATTCGATAGTCTCATCGTCGATCACCGGCCACGACGCCGGCTGTATGGTTACTGCCTTTGATTCGTTGCTCATAAATATTTCCCTCTTTTCGTTCGCGAACGTCTTTCCGACGCCTCACAAGCAAATACGGTGGCCTTCGGACGCGGATAATTCTATAACCAAAGGCGGAAATAATCAACAGGAAAACACAAATGAACGATGCGGTATGAAGCAACAGCGAAAAGAAAAGGCGCGGGCGGCCAGCTTCTTTATTAAGGCCTTTTCTGCATTCATTCAAAAACGATTGGCAGCTTCGCGCCGCATGAGCCGCAGGCGCCGTCCTTCACGTTCTCGCCCATCAGCGCCATGATCGCGCGCCGCAGCACGATCTCGCCGCATTCCGGGCAGCGAGTATGCTGGCGGTCGGCGCTGCGAACGTTGCCGACGTAAATGAATCTGAGCCCCTTGCTCTCGCCGATTTCGGCCGCGCGCTCGAGAGTGCTCAGGGGGGTAGGCACGCTGTCAAGCGCCTGGTAATCGGGGTGAAAACGCGAGATGTGCCACGCTAGATCGGGCGAGACGTCGGTGAGAAACGAGGCTATCCGCTCCAACTCCTCGTCCGAATCGTTCAGGCCGGTGACGACCAGCGTTGTCACCTCGACGTGTATGCCGGTCTCGTGCATCTTCCGGATGGAGTCGAGGACAGGCTGCAGGCGGCCGTTGCACTGCGAGCGATAGAACGTGTCGGAGAACGATTTCAGATCGACGTTGGCGGCGTCGATCAGTCCGCGCATCGCGTCGACGGCCTCGGGCGATTCGTAGCCGTTCGTGACGAACACGTTCTTCAGGCCAGCCTCTTTTGCGAGGCGCGCGACATCGAGCGCGTACTCCATGTAGATCGTAGGCTCGGTGTAGGTATAGGCGACGCTTGCGCATTTCGCGCGAACGGCCCTGTCGACGACCCGGCTCGGCTCGACAAAAGCCCGCGGGAATTGTTCCAGATTTCCGTGCGCCTGCGAGATCTGCCAGTTCTGGCAGAAACCGCAGCGGAAGTTGCATCCCGGCGTGGCGATCGAATAGGACAGCGTGCCCGGCAGGAAATGGTAAAGCGGCTTTTTCTCGATCGGATCGGCGTTCTCGGCTATGAGTCTTCCATAAATGAGAGTATGGAGCACGCCGCCCCTGTTTTCGCGAACGCCGCACACGCCTTGCTTTCCGGCCGAGATATGGCATCGATGGCTGCACAGGAAGCAGTCAACGTCCGTGTCTTCGGCAGACGTCCAGAAATCAGCCCGCCGGGGGTCTTGAGTTTCCGCACTCATCGGTTACCCTCCGGGTGTTGTCCCAAACGGCTCAGCAGGCAGTCGTTATTTGTACCAATAGAGTATATCATGACAACGGCCGCCTGCAATCTGCAAGACTTTCGCCCGGTTAAATCGCTAACTTCAATGCTTAAGCGCAGATCAGCAAGAAATCCCGCCCAATGCCAAGGTTGTACCGATTCGGGCGTCGGTGACATTTTTTGTCACACGGCGGCAAAAAAACCGCTTCGTGGCTATATATGTAACTATATTTAGCGCCTACACTTACACCAATCCGTCGCCCTCCGCCCTCTTTGGTACGATGTTTGCACTGGAGAATGGCAGTGAATTATGCAAAGGGTGCGCCTTATTCCGGCCTGGACAATGTAATATGCCACTTCAAGAAAACAACCAACTCATTGACGAACGCATCGGCAACTTCCACGTGATCGAGCTGCTCGGTCATGGGGCGATGGCATCGGTGTATCGAGCCTTCGACATAGAACTCGAGCGCGACGTCGCCCTGAAAATTCCCGACCCCAGGTATGCCGATAACCCGAGCTTTGTCGAAAGATTCAACTGCGAGGGCAGAGCGATGGCCCGGCTCCGCCACCGCAATATCGTCCAGATCTACAGCGTCGGCGAACACGAAGGGCTGCCGTTTCTGGCGATGGAATGCATCAAGGGCGTGTCGCTGGCGAAGATACTGGAGGACAGGGATTGCATAGAGGTCGACGAGGCCATTGAATACATCCTTCAGATATGCGAGGCGGTCGACTGCGCGCACCAGGCGGGCGTGGTGCATCGCGACCTCAAGCCCGGCAACATCCTGGCCGAATCCAGCGGACGCGTGCTCGTCGCCGACTTCGGCATCTCAAAGATAATGGAGGGCGACACCCTCGAAGACACGCTCACATTTGTCGGCACGCCCATATATATGTCGCCGGAGCAATGCGGGGAAGGACGGCTTGACCAGCGGACCGACATCTATTCCCTCGGTGTGATCTTTTACGAAATGATAGTCGGCCGGCCGCCGTTCGATGGGGCAACCCCGGCCGAGATCATCAAAAGCCATCTAATGGAAACTCCCGCTTTCCCGAGCGAGCAAGGGAAAGAGCTACCGCCGAGTATCGTGAAGATACTGCGCAAAATGCTCGCCAAAGACCCCGAGCACCGGTATAACGCCGTGCACGCGCTCAAACGCGAACTCGAGACATGGAAAAAATGGGCGGAGGCCAAATCGGCTGGCGCGATCCCCGAGTCGAGTCTGAGTGAAACTGCCCCGATCGTGCTTGCCCTTGTGCCCCAGAAGATATTGCTGGGCGCCGTGGTCGCCGCATTGAAAAACATCGAGCACCGCATGGTGGTCGTGGCCAATTCAACCGAGCTGATGTCCAAACTTACGAACCTGCCGGTGAAAATGGCCATCCTCAGCCACGAGACCGGCAAAAACAGTGTGTTCAAAGTGACGGAAAAGGTCAGGGAATCAGAAAATAATCGGGACGTTCAGCTAATGCTGCTGAGTCACGGCATCTCGCGCAAGGAGGTCGAAACGGCATTCGTCATGGGGATAAACGACATTATAGCCGAGCCATTCGACCCCTCTGTGCTGATATCCAAGCTTGAAAGCGCCCTGGTCGGAGCGCAGAGATCGATCGAAAGCCGGCGCTTCTTCCGCAAGTCAATGTCCGACAGCATTACCGTCCGGATCGAAAACGAAATACTCGACATAAGCGAAGGCGGAATGCGCATTGCGACAAACATGGTTCTCAAGATCGGAGAAATCCTGAAGTTCGAGCTGCAGCTTTTCCGCGAACTCGGATTCGGAGAGAAGGCCGGCAGGGTCGTATGGATTTCGAAAAACGACTCGGGCAACGGACTCGCCTTCCAGGCCGGCATCGACTTTGTCGATTTCACGAGCGCCGAGCGCGATCGGGTGAGGCAATGGATCTTCGCCTCCGAGATCGCCGGACGCAACCCCAAGATCGCCTCCGACAACTCGCCCAATATGGGACCGGTCGTAAAACACTAGAAAACGCCGTCTCTCCAGGCCCATCGACCCGGCAAAATATGAAAGGCCGTCAGGCCTCCCCGGATATTGTCAACCCGTCTTCTCGCCCAAAAGCGCCATCCCCCACCAATTGACGTATGCAAACTGAGCAGGGAACCTCAACGATTCCACACTCCCGAGCCCGGCCCTCTCCATGCACTGCCTCACATAGGTCGTCTCGAGCGTCTTGTTTCTCCATGTGGCGGCGACCAATTTGCCCATGAAGCTGTCGCGCGTGGCGATGATCAATAGCCTTCCTCCCGGTCGCAATACGCGAGCGCACTCGGCTATGCCGTCCCATACTTCCGGCAAATACTCCATCGCAGCCGAGGAGACAACCAGGTCGAAACATCCGTCCCGAAGCGGCATGCGGCGCATGTCGCCCAGATGCAGCCTCACGCGGTCGTCCAGCCCGAGGCGCTCCAGTCGCCGTCCGAGCCCGGCGAGCATCCCTGTCGAGAAGTCGAGACCCGTGATCGTCAATGGAACAGGAACCTCCCCCAGCAGGCCGATCGTCAAAAACCCGGTCCCGATGCCGGCATCCAGGACCCTCATCCCCTCCCGGAGGCCGAGCCGCTGATGATTCGCGCGCACGAAATATCTCAAGGAGGATCGGTATCCAACCAGCCCGAAGAAGCAAGAGTAAAACCGCGGGCCGACCCTGTCGAAGAAGTCCTTTATCTTCGCCGGCTCCGTCGGAAGGGTTTTGAAGCGGCTCTTTCTCGAATTATTGGCCAAGCGATGTCCTCCCTTTCGATTCCGCTCAAACAACACAGGTTTTATAGCACAAAGGAGCTACGAATACAAATCCCGACCTGATAATATGGCCGAACGAGAAAAAGCTGGATTGACCCGAAAAACACGTGACAAATCCGGATATTGCATATACAATTGCAGGTAACACGTCTCACTTCGAATTTGCCATGAACCCAAAACCCAAAATGCGTTGCGCTCGCAGGCCGGAACCGCCGGCGCATCGCTTAGGCCTTATCTAAGGAGGATCAATTATGGCAAAGGCCGCAGAAATAGTAACCGACATCCTCATCGACGCCGGCATCGACCACGTGTTCGGCATGCCCGGCGGAGCCACGATGTTCATTTTTGACGCGCTGCACGACAAGCGAGATCAGATTCGCACCGTTCTCGCCCGGCATGAGGGAGGCGCCGCGTGCATGGCCGACATGTACGGCCGGCTCACAGGAAAGCCCGCCGTTGTAATGGGCCAAGGCGCCTGGATAGGCTCCAACGCCGCATTCGGCATCATGGAGGCATATATGGCCGGCTCGCCGATACTGATAATCGGAGACGTCTCGGACTGGGCGGGCATCGTACAGCACGGCGTATATCAAGGCACAAGCGGCGAATACGGGGCGATCGATCTCCCCAATATCATGCGTTCGATGACCAAATACACGACTGTCGCCAATACGCCGGCAGAGCTTGTGCACGGAATCCATCTCGCAATCAAGCACGCCACCACCGGTCGCCCCGGACCGGCATGCGTACTGGTAAAATGGAATGTCACCACCACCGAAGTCGAGTTGGATCAGATCAATCCCAAACTGTATCCGATTGACGGTCATACTCACATTTCCCCTCCCTGCATTTCAGACGAAGACGCCGAAAAGATAGCCGACATGCTCATTGAAGCGGAAAACCCGGTCATGGTCGCGGGAAGAGGCGTACACATCTCGAAGGCATACGAAGAGGTTCAGGAACTGGCCGAACTCATCGGTATCCCGGTCGCAACGAGCTACATGGGAAAGAGCTCTATCGCCGAGACACACGACCTGGCCCTCGGAACGATGGGCAACATCGGGCAAGGGGTCGCCAACGAGAAAATCGTGACGGCCGACGTGCTGCTGGCCGTCGGAACCGGTCTCTCGCCCGAGAACACGCGGATGCTATCACCCGATTACATCGACGCGGAGCGGCAAAAAATAATCCACATCGACATCGAAGGGCTCAACGCCGGTTGGACCTTCCCGGTCGCGCTGGGCGTCACCTCCGACGCCGGGAAGGCGCTGCGGGCGGTCATCGATTCGATAAGAAGAAAATCAGTCAAGGTCGACATACCCAAGCGAATCGATGACCTGAAAAAGCTGAAGAGCGAAAACGATTTCTTCTCCTGCGATTCCTTCACTTCCGACGAACAACCGATCGCACCCGAGAGAATCGTGCACGAGTTGAACGCGACAGTAGAAGCCGACGACCTGCTCGTGCTTGACGCCGGCAACAGCCGCATGTGGTGCTCCAAGCATTTCAGATCGAAGAAGGCCGGCCAGGTCGTCGCGCCGGGTGGAGTCGCGGGCCTCGGCTGGGGCGTATCCGCGACGCTCGCGGCCCAGATTGTTTGTCCCGACAGGAGAGTAGTAAGCGTCGCCGGTGACGGCGGCATGATGATGATGCTTTATGCGCTTGAAACGGCGAAACACTATGAACTGCCGCTCACGTACGTCGTGATGAACAACTCATGCCTCGGCAACGTGCGCGATTTTCAGGCGCCCGATCGCAGGATCGCCACTGAATATCCAGAGCCCAATTTCGCGGGTATCGCCCAGGCGATGGGATGCAAAGGGCTAAAGATAGAAAATCCCGACGATCTCAAACCCGCGCTGAAGGCGGCCATCGACAGCGACCGGCCCGCCCTCATAGACGTGGCAATGAGCAAAGAGGCCCATTTCAAGCTGATGATGTAAGATAGACCCAAGCGAGCAACTATAGTCCGAAGGAAGGCGTATGGGCATAAACCTGAGCTTCACGGAGGATGACTGGGAGCGCATCGAGCGCGACTGGACCCTTTGGTGGGCCGGCGAACTGGAACGGCCCATGGTCGTGATCGAGAACCCGTTCGTGTTCGCCCTCCCGAGCCAGATGACGATGGAAGTCCTCCTGGAAAGGCCGGTCGACGAGGTCCTCGACGAGCACCAGATGCTCCTTGAGGCCCGGCAATTCTACGGCGACGCCTGGCCCAGTTGGTGGCCCAACTTCGGTCCGGGCATCATCGCCGGATTCCTGGGGGCCAACGTGCGGTGCGATCCGGACATGGCCACGGTATGGTTCGAGACGCCTGATCGGATATCGATTGAAAACCTGCGGCTTACCTATGACGGTGACAACATCTGGTGGCGGCGAATGCTGGACCTGATGCGTGGCGCGATCGACCGATGGGGCGACGCGGTGTCCGTGGCGCACACCGACCTCGGCGGCAACCTCGATATTCTCGCGTCGTTCCGGACGACCGAGCAGCTTCTGTTTGATCTGCATGATTCCCCCGACGAGGTTGTCCGGCTGGTCGGCGATATCACATCCCTCTGGACACGATATTACGACGAGTTGCATGCGATCATCGAAAAGGCAGGACGCGGCACGACCACGTGGGCGCCGATCTGGTCGCCCGGAAAATGCTACATGCTGCAGTCCGATTTTTGCTACATGATCTCGCCCGAGATGTTCGAGCGATTCGTGCTGCCCGACCTCGCGGCCTGCGTCGAGGCGCTCGATAATGCTTTCTACCACCTCGACGGTCCGGGTCAGATTCGACACATGAACATGCTGCTTTCGATGGACGGACTCGCGGGCATACAGTGGATTCCCGGCGACGGCCAGCCGCCGCCACACGAATGGCTGTCGCTGCTCAAACGCATACGCGACGCGGGCAAGCTCTGCCAAGTCTACGTCAGCGATGAGTGGGCGCGAACCATCGTGCGCGAGCTGGGCGGACGCGGTTTCGCCTTCTACATCCTGTCTTTCATAGATTCCGAGGACGAGGCCGGGGATTTTCTAAAGGCCCTGTCCGATGATGACATAAACGGTTGGAAACCATGATGGCTTTTGCGCCGCATTGGAATCTCACGACGAATGGAGGAGCTAAAAATGAATTTCGAAACAATTGAAGAAAAAATGAAAGAGCTTCTTTCACAGCCGGCCAAACATGTTCCGGAAGACGTGATGGAGCAGGTCATCAAGGATCTGGCCGAGAAGACACCCGAATCCGCCGTCAAGTTTGCGGAAGCGCAAAAGGTCATCCCCGGCGGATGCGAGCACATGCTCTCGCACAAAACGCCGTATCCTCCGTTCATCGACAAGGGAGAGGGCGCATACCTTATCGACATCGACGGCAACCGCTACATCGACTACCTCAACGGCGGCGGCCCCGTGCTGCTTGGCCACAACCCACCGGCGCTGATCGAAAAAATGACGAAGGTTCTTCAAACAAAAGGCGCGTTCCACGGCCTGTGCGACGAATATGAAACGCTCGCAGCGGAGAAAATCATTCAGCACATGCCTTCTGTGGAGAAGGTGAGATTTCTGCAATCCGGCACCGAGGCCGACATGGCCGCCATTCGTCTTGCGCGCGTCTATACCGGCAAGCAGAAAATCGTGAAATTCTGTGGTACCTATCACGGCTGGTCGGATCAGCTTGTAGTCGACCTGTGGGTGCCCAAGAGCGGCAGGTTCATGGCCGGAGGCATCCCTGAATCCGTCACGGAGAACACCGTGATTGTTCCCCAGAATGACCTCGAGGCCCTGGAGCGCGCCATCGAGGAGAATGAGGACAAGGGCGGAATCGCCGCAGTGCTCATCGAGCCGGTAGGGGCCGAATCCGGCACGATGCCGCTCAGGGATGATTTTCACAAGGGGCTCGAAAAGATAACAAAAGAGAACAACATCGTGCTCATTTATGACGAGGTCGTCACCGGCTTCCGGGTCGGCATGGGAGGCGCCCAGGAATTGCACGGCGTCGATCCCGAGCTGACCATTCTCGGCAAGATCATGGGCGGCTGCTTCCCCTCTGCCGGCGCGTTGGCCGGGAAGTCCGAGATAATGGACATCCTGAATTCGGGAATAATGTCGGGCGGTGGGCCATCATGTTTTGTGGCGGGAACGATCGCCGCCAACCCGCTTTCGTGCGCGGCGACGTATCACACAATCTGCGAAATCGAAAGAACGGATGCCATCGCCAGGGCGGCGGAGATCACCGACAAGCTCGTCAGCGAACTCAACACGCTCTTTGAAGACAGCAACTTTCCGTTCTTCGCATACAACTACGGCTCCATCCTGCACATCGAGACGGCGGCGGCGCTTCACATAGACGTGGACAGCGAGGACGGTCTCCCGCAGATTTTCGACCGGCAGAAGGCCATCACGAACCACCAGACTTTCCTCCGAAACGAGGGCATCATGACCCTTATGGGCAAAGGGTACGTCACGAGCGCGCACGGGGATGAGGAAATAAAAAAGACGGTCGAGGCATACAGCAGGCTGCTTCATGCGCTGTAGATGCATCATGCTTGCCCGGCGCATGACTCGCCAATGACGCGCCGGCGGCCCACAGGTGGACTTTCAGCGTTACGAACGGGATGACCGCCGGGTCGCCCCTCAATATCTTTTGCCTGCGTCAATCGGCGTTCATCTCCGGTTGTACTTTTCCTCAGATCATCTCCGAGCCGCCGGCAATGTTGAGCGCGATGCCGGTAATGTTGTCGGCCCTGGCAAGGAAAACCGCGCCCTCGCCGATGTCCTCGTACGTCTGCGGGCGGCCAAGCGGCGTATTCTCTTTGACAAACGCCATGAAGGCCTCCTCTTTTTCCACTCCCAGCACCGCTGAGGCGGCATCCGTCAGGCAGCCGGTCCACATCGTCGTCTCAAGATAGCCCGGGCATATTGCATTTACCGTTATATCGAACGGCCCGAGTTCCTCGGCCAGACACTGCGTGAGCGATATCACGCCTGCCTTCGAGCATCCATAGGCCGACACTCCGCCGTGACCGCGTTTGCCCGCTATGGACGAGATATTGATGATACGGCCGAGCCGCTGATCGAGCATATGGGGAATGACCGCCTTGCAGCAAAGGAACACCCCTTTGAGGTTAACGTTCATCACGGCGTCCCATTGCTCCTCTTCCATCGCGAGCACAGGCGCGGCGATGATTATGCCCGCGTTGTTGA
>CBFDAY010000048.1:0-12159 GCA_965602895.1 uncultured bacterium | reverse complement strand
GAAATTTGAAGTTCATGTGCGTTCTCCTTTTGGATTATGCCTTAGTGCGGCCGGCGCCGATCAGCTCGGCCTATAAGCATGCGCAGCGGCGACCAGGGAGTCGATGTTTTTCAGGGGGCTGTCCAGGGGATAAGGGCTGCCGGTGCTTATAACGAATCCCCTGGCCTTCATGCCGATTTCGATCTGGCGGCGGACTTCGCCTTCGATCTGGTCCTTGCTCGCGTGCAGCCCGTAAAAGGGCGCGTCGATATTGCCGAACACGCACTTGTCACTTCCGGCCTTCTCGACGATTTCCCCGAGCTCGATGCTGAAGTTTTTCTTGCTTTCCTCGAAGGCGACGGCATCGCATTCAAGCTGAATGATTTTGGGGAGCAATGGGATGGGATCGCCGCAGACATAGTAGGCGGTCAGCAGTCCCGCCTCCTTCGTGGTGCGGAAGTACTCGGCGTTGAACGGGAACACGAACTCATCGTACAATTCAGGGGCTATTATGTCGGCCCCGCTGAAAATCTCCTCGGCGTAGATGCCGTCGTAGCCCGCCCTGGAGAAACCGCGCAGGATCGGCTTTCGCTGCTCGAGGACGCGCCCGATGAAATACTTGAGGTTTTCAGGGTTGTCGTAGAACGCAAGCATCAGTCCCTGGAATCCGAGCAGGTAGGCGGCGGTGTAAGGAGTGCTGTCGTAGACTGTAATGAAATATATGCCGCCCTTCTCTCGCACGATCTTTCGCGACAGATCGAACACGCCCTGCTCCTCCAGTTCCTCCAGCGGCGCCAGCCTTACGAGCATGTCTATGACATCCCTGTTCTGGATGAGCGCCGACCTGTCCCAGACATCCTGCCCTGAAGATGGGAGGTTGCCGTAGAGGTAGTCCGCGCCCGAGGGCAGCGGTGTGCGAAGCATGTTGCGGCGGTCGCCCGTGACGGTGTCGAGATACCAGAGCTTGGAATTCTCCGACACGATTTCCATACGTTCGGCCCAGTCGTGCGCAGGGCCTGTGCGTACCTCGATGCAATCGGGCATCTCCCCGAACATCTCATAGGCGCGGTAAAGGGCGTTCGCGCGAAACTCAACGTCCTCGTCATGATTGGGGCGATACCGCGACATTCCCTGCATTCTCTCGCTATACTGCTTGACGTAACAGCGCCGTTCCACCTCAGCGCGAAACAGGCCGATATATGCCGGAGCGGCAGGCACGACGTCGGGCGTCTCGCCTTTCATGGCCGCCCTCATTCGCTCTTTGGGTGTCATCATGGATGCTCCGAATGAAGATGTCGATGTCGCAGAATCATATGGAATGCAATTGAGATTGCTTCGTCACTCGGCTCAGTGCACCCTCGTTCCTCCTAATGGCCGTGAATCTCGATTGAATCTATCATATATGAAACCTTTCGATCCGGTGTCGGCCCGGCTCAGACTTTCATGCCGGGCAGGTTGAGCGAGGCTGTATTGCCGCCATCCACGGGAAGGGCCTGACCCGTGATGTAGCTTGCCTCGTCGCCGGCCAGGAAGAGGATGGCCGCCGCGATTTCCTCGGGCCTGCCGTATCGGAGGAGTTCGCAGCGATAGCCCAGCTTCGATTCTTTTCCTGTTTCTCGAGCATAGTCGAAAATGGGCTTGGTCATGCCGGTCTCGATCAGTCCCGGGCAGACCGCGTTTACCCGTACATTGTATTTGCCGAGATCGCATGCGGTCGTCCGGGTGAAGTTGATCAGCGCGGCCTTGCTCGCGCTGTAGGCGTTTCCACCGGCGCCTGCGCGTATGCCTGCGACGGAGGCGATGTTCACGATCGAGCCGCTGCGCTGTTCCTGCATGTGTTTGGCGACGTGCTTCGTGCCGTAAACCGCTCCCATCAGGTTGACGTCGAGGACTTTCCGCCAATCTCCGGCATCCTCATCCTCTACGCTGGGAAAACTGCCTGTCACTCCGGCGTTGTTGCAGAGGATATCCACGTGAGAGTATGTTTCGAGAGAAAAAGCGATGAGGTCGCTTACCTGTTCTTCATCTGCGACGTCGGTTGTTTTCATGACGGCGGTCCCGCCCTCTTTGCCCACGCGATCGACGGCGTCTTTTAGGCTTTGCTCGTCGACATCGGCCAGGGCGAGTTTCGCTCCCTCTTTGGCAAAGAGGAGAGCGGTGACGCGGCCGATTCCGCTCGCCGCACCGGTTATGATTGCGACTTTGTCTTCCAAACGACTTGTATTCGCCATAATCTTATCCTTTATGTTGGGCCTGGCGACCGTTCGGAGCACGCCGGGTGATCGCGCGCTTCTGTATGCGCGATATCAGGAAACGTCTACCGAGACTGTGACCGATGCGTTGGCGACGAGGATGTCGGGTGAATCGTCGCCGAGCTGTGGAACGTAGAGGCCCGGCGAGAGCATCCCGCCCTCTTTCACCTCGATTGTTCTCACCCCGATGGGCAATTCCTCCAGCACGGCTTCCCGGTCGACATCGGCCGGGTTGGGGCATGTGATGAGCACGCGGACGTGCATTTCCTCATTTGGGTTCTTCATGTCGAGTATCTCCGAAAGCCCGCACAGGCAGTTGTTCGAGATTGCGTTGCGGACCGCCCGGCGCGCCGCCTTCGTGGCGCTCTGTCCATGCAAGTCCACGCCCATGCCCAACTCGATTATGTAACGCTTTTCGCTCATTCAAAATTACTCCTTGCTGGAGATGCCAATAAATAAACCCGAAACGCCAAATCGCGCGGCTTCGCCTATTTCGACCCCGGCTTCAGGATCAGCCGGCCTTCCAGGTGGGCGTCCTGTTCCTCCGCTGTTTTCCAAATAGGGATGGATTCGCCTTTCAGCCAATACGGAAGCTGGTCGCAGTAGTGACGACTGAAGCGCTGTTCCGATTGTCCGAGCGTGATGACCATCTGCGTCGCGTCGACGTCTGCGAAATCCACGACCGTTCGCATCGACGGCCCGGCCCACACGGCGTAAGGTTTTTGCTTCGAGCCGAAGTAATAGATGCCGGGGTTGATGGTGGAGATCGCGCCGCCGATGGGGAATGGCCCCACGTTGAGAATCTTTGCCAGGATGCCGGAGCGGCCGAGCGGATGCGCAAAAGTGAGCGTGTGAACGTCGCCCCATTTCCATGTGTCCGGCCCGTCGCGGAAGAATTCTCTGAGCGCCGCCGCCGCCTCGGCCACGCCGGCGGCAATCGTTTCGTCGCGCGTTTCGACGGCCTCGGTCGAGGGATCATTAAACCAATTGCCTGCAGAGTCGGCCTTCAATATGTCATCGAGACTTCCGATGACGCGGTAGAGATGTATCCAGATTTCGGGTCCCATCCGATTTTCGAAAACTCTTCGGGCCACCGCCGCATAGCTTTCATAGAAGATCGAGGCGCCCCTGCTTTCGGTATCGGTACCGAGGTCCCAGTCGCGCAGAAGCTCGACCGCACGCGCGAAGTCGGGGCCGGGTTGCGGATGCTTTTCGCACGCAGAGACGAATATATCTCTCAGCCGCTCTCCACGCTTGGAGTGGAAATCCATCTGTATGCGCCGCATATCTTCGACGGATAGTTTCTCCCGCTCAAGCAAAAGCTGCTCGATACGCGATGCGCGATAAGGGGGCGCGAATCGTGTTGAGATGAGATAGGGATAGTCATCGGGCGTGACCCTGTTGTTGGCGGTCACGATGTACCCGCTTGAAGGATTGAGGAGGCGCGGCATCTCGTCGTATGGGATATATCCCTCCCATTCGTAATCTTCGATCCACCCGGGGACGGGAACGAGCCCCCGGCCTTTTTTCCGGATCGGGATCAAGCCGACAAGCTGGTAGCCGATGTTTCCGTCGGCGTCGGCGTAGACCCAGTTCCATACGGGGGTGGCGACGTGGCTGAGGGCCTCGCGGAACTCATCCCAGCCTTTGGCCTTCAGCATCAAGCTGCCGGCTTTGATCATGTCCGACGACTCAGAACCGGCCCAGTGCAACGCAAGGGGTGTGGCTGATTGAATCGGAGGATCGGCGATCTCGTTGATGATGGGACCGTGCACGCTGAACCTGATTTCCTTCTCAACCATTTTCATCCGGCCGTCCTCGCGGTAGCGGATGATTTCTTTCAAAACGTCGAACGGCCGGTATTGGCCGTCGTAAAGATACTCATTCGGGTCTGCGGGGTTGAGCTTTTCGATATAGAGATCCTGCGTGTCTGCGAGGGTTGTTGTGTCGCCCCACGCCATGTGGCGTGTGTGCCCCATCACGATCATCGGAACTCCGAGTGTCATTATTCCGGCGGCGTCATCAATACCGGGCGCGGACAGATGCGCCATGTACCAGATCGATGGAAGCGTGTGGGGAATATGGGGATCATTGCACAGAATCGGCTTGCCGGAGAGGCTTTTTGCGCCGCTCACGGCCCATGCGTTGCTCGCATAGAATTCGCCTGCCGATCTTAGCCATGCGGCGTGAGGGTTCTCGGATTCTTTTCGGGACGATTCATCCTTTTCGAACTTGATAAGAGTGTAATCGACTTCCGGCGCAAGCACTGTGTCGTCAATGCGCGACGGCGCGGGCGCATACTGTTTGTCCGATTCAGGAATTATCGTGGGGCCTTCCACCATGTGGATATTGAGAAGCCCGAGCGCCTCTTCGGAGCCGATCTTCTGGATGAGCGACACCATCGCAAGCTCGGCTTCCCAGTTGAATGTCACCATCCATTGCTGCCACACGAGCACGCCGTACACGTCCTCGGGCGACCAGGGCTCAGGCTTATACCGAAGCAGCCTGAACTCGAGGGGAAGCCTGTCGGGAAACCCGGCTATATACTGGTTGATGCCGTCGACGTAGGCGCGGCAGATCGATTGCGATTCATCATCGGCGCTCGCGTAGAGCTTTTGGGCCAGGCGGCGGAAGCCGAAGACGCGGTGCCGGTGGTCGAGCGCGATGAGATTCGGGCCGAGGATTTCGGCCAGACGCCCCTGCGAGACTCGTCTGAAAATATCCATTTGCCACAGCCGGTCCTGGGCGTTGACGAAGCCCAGCGCGCGGTACAGGTCCAACTCCGATTGGGCGGTTATGTGAGGTATGCCGAAATCGTCGCGAACAACCTCGACGGGACTCTCAAGGGCTGACAGCTCGATCTCACCGCTGATCTGAGGGAGGCCTTTCTTTACGATGATCGCCGACCAGATGGATGCGACAATTATGATAAGGAGAATTGCCGCTGCGAGCGAAAGGACTATCTTTTTTGCCAATGGTATTTCTCCGGCTTTTTCAGGGATGGCAGGGGTCTCGCCTCAGGCTTCGGTTGGAGTATGCCGGAGTATATATCACGCTGAATGCGATTGTCAAACGGGCGAAAAGCGTCATCGTTTTTTGACAATCCCTTGCCCGATGCCTTATACTTCGGCGGAAAAGAGACATCACATTCCAGTCTTTATATGTAGACTTTCAGATCATGTAAAATGGAGGATAACGATGAGCGATAACGGACTCTTTGTCGTGGAAAAGGACGGCCATGTCACTTGGCTGACGTTCAACCGGCCGGAGAAGCGCAACACGATGACACTCGAGGTGTTCGATGGTCTGACGAAGCTTTTCACGGAGTTCGATGCAGATCCCGACGTGCGCGTCGTGGTGATGAAGGCCGAGGGCAAGAGCTTCAACGCCGGGCTCGACCTGATGGAGGCGGGAAGCATGTTCAGCGCCAGCCCGGGCACGGATGCGCGCGAAGAGAACCGCATCAAGATCATGCAGGCGCAGGATAGCAACAATGCGATAGAGAGATGCCGCAAGCCGGTCATCGCCGCCGTGCACAGCCATTGCATCGGAGCCGGGGTCGACATGATAAGCGCCTGCGATATTCGCATCGCATCCGAGGACGCGGTTTTCTCGGTTCGCGAAACGAGGATGGCTCTGGTCGCGGACCTCGGCACATTGCAGCGCTTGCCGTACATCATCGGGCACGGGTGGTTCCGCGAGCTTGCGCTTACGGGGAGGGACTTCACCGCGGCCGAGGCGCTGGAGTTGGGATTCATCACCCGCATCTGCAAGGACAGGAAGAGCCTCTGTGAGGAGGCCGGAAAGCTGGCTGCGGAGATCGCGGCGTGTTCGCCTCTGGCGGTGCAGGGGACAAAGGACGCGATCATTTACAGTCGCGACCACGGCGTCCACGCCGGGCTCGGCTATGGCGCGCAGAAGAATTCGGCGCTGCTACCTTGCGAGGACGTGATGGAGGCGTTCGCGGCCTTTATGGAAAAGCGTCCGCCGGAGTTCAAGGGCAAATAAAATTGGGAGGGAAGGCGCCGGCGGCACGATGGCGCCGCCGGCTCCTCAATCGATATATCCGAGTGCCTTCAATTCCCGCTGGAGGTTTTTCGGTATTTCAAGCTTTTTCTCACCCGGATGCTGCGCATGCAATAGGTCGATCGCATCTTCCGGGTCCATGTAATAGTGCAATACGCCATCCCTTGTGAGAAGATGCTTTCCTTCCGGCGTAAGGATGGCCACAGCCCTGTTCGGACTTTCCTTCCTATTTGAGATATATTCCGAGACGAGAGCTTTCCTTTCCTCGGCAAATGGGAAGCCCCCAATGTCGGCCAGCCACAGAATCAATGGAGCGATCTCATCGATTCCCGTGAGCCGGTCCGATATTCCCTTTCCTGTGCCGTAAACGAGCAGCGGAACGCGTATCTGCTCGGAATAGGGCGCTTTGCGGTGCTTAAGGCTGATGAAGTCGCCGTGCTTTTCGCCGAGTCCTTCGCCGTGGTCGGACGTGATAATGATGCAGAGATCATCCTTCAGCGGTGAGGCAAGAGCTGTCCTGAGCAGGTCGGTCAAGCGCTCGTCGACCTCCTTAACCGCGTCGCCGTACAATCGCTTGCTTTCGTCTATGGATGTCTCGGCTGCGAATTTTTCCCAGAGCGTCACTGCGTCTTTTTTGCCAGAGCGGGGCGTATCGGGCGGAAAATGGCGACACCACCATTCGTGGACCTCATAGGTATGGATGAAAAGAAATGTTGGAAGCGGTGGCGCCTTCTGTTGGCTGAGATATTCCTTCGCTTTGTCGAGCGGGAGACGGAGTCGCTCCAGATGCGTGGAGATGTCCATTGTCTCGCTATTAATTGAGAACGGCGTCTGATCGAATGAATCAAAGCCTCGGTCGAATCCCCACGCTCTGTCCAAGAATCCGCCACCGGTGAAGGCGGCAGTATGATATCCCGCATCTTTCAGCCGTTCTTGCACCATCACAATTTCTTCGGGAATCGCGCCTTCCGCATACTCGACACCATGCCGGCTCTGCAGCATCCCGGTGAACATTGTGACATGGCTTGGTTTGGTCCACGTCGAGTGTGAATGCGCATTAGTGAATATGAGGCAGTCCTTCCCGGCGAAATCGTACAATCGGGCCATATGTTTAGGTGTGAAGAAATCGGCCCTCAGAGTGTCCACGCATATAAGGATTATATTGGGCCGATTTTTGAAAGACCTATGGGAAAAGTCTATTGCATTTGGTTCGGCTTTGTTCGGCGGCGCCGCTCCGGATGACTCGACGTTGAGACCGTCTGAACACTGAAACAGGAGGGCTGAAGCGAGTATGACGAGAAATACCGCGAAAACCGATCGACGTCTTTTCATTGGATTGTCCCCTCACTGGGAGAACGGCGCTAAAGCCCGTATTTCAAATCCGGGACGTTTGTGAAAACCTCGTGCCGGGCAATTGTCTTGAAGCCGAGCTTTGTGTAAAGGCGCTCGGGCGCACCGTTCCATCTTGTCTCAAGACTCAGGAGGCGGATATCAAGGGCGCGGGCATCCTCTATTATGCGGCGAACCATTGCCGTCGCCAGGCCCATGCCGCGAAGCTTTTCCTTCGTGGAAACCATATTGACGCCGCCTTCGTCACCATCGAAATAGAGATACTCCGTGCACGCGGGCTCTCCGCTATACGTTCCGAGATATAGGCGGAAATTCTCGGGGGCGCAGTTTTTCGGAATCAGTTCGCACATAATGCCCGTTGCCATTGGGAGCAAGGCCTCGGGGGTATCGAATCCCCTGAGAAAAAGATCGACGAACACATCGACCGTGTCCGGCCCGACCAGGGCGATTTCAAGGCCGTCCGCCTCTTCGGATGCGCCATTATGTTCGGTCAGCAGCATGCTCGATCTTGATTCGCCGGTCGGATGCCATCCGTTTTCGAGGAGGAGTTCCCGCACGCTTTGCGGAACCGGATGAATAACATCAATGAACGCCGGGAATCCCTCCGGCATGCGCCCGACGCATTCCGCCAGGAGGGCCCGGTCGGGCGCGCCGGGCTCGATGAAAGAGATTCTGTTGAAATGCGGGTCGGGAACCGCTTCGGAGCCTCCCAGAAAGGCCGGCCCGATTTCCTCGAAAAAGCCGTCGCAGAATGCCGCCTTCGATTTTATCTCCATCCGCCGCACCGAGCGCAATGATTTTATACTCTTCGGATCGATATCCATCTTCATGCCTCACCTCCTTTGTCAAGT
This sequence comes from uncultured bacterium, assembly GCA_965602895.1. Lineage (GTDB taxonomy): Bacteria > Abyssobacteria > SURF-5 > SURF-5 > SURF-5 > CBDUSG01. The sequence goes on along the minus strand of CBFDAY010000048.1, from coordinate 3,701 downwards.
CCTTTACAGATGCTTGATGGTTGGTGTCATCTCCCTTTGAATTCGGTCTTCCGATTTCGTCATGGCCGCACTAACAGGGCATTTAGACCTTCAATCGATCCTGCCGTGAACGTGGGTCCTGCCTCTTGCAACTCCTCGATGGAGCCGTATCCGTATGTGACCGCAATCGATTGAATGCGGTTTTCCCTCGCGCCTATTACGTCGTGCTTGCGGTCGCCGACCATGATTATGCTCTCCTTGGGGATGTCTTGCAATAAGATGAGGGCCCGGCGAATGATCTCGGTCTTTGTAAAGCCTGCGGCGTCGAGGTTGCTCCCGGCGACTTCTGCAAAAAAAACATGGATTTTGAAATGCTCCAGCACGCGCTTTGCGAACACCGTCGGCTTCAACGTCGCCAGAACCAGCTTCTTTCCTTTGCCGTGCAGCGACTCCAGCAGGCCGGGAATTGCAGGATAGACGGCGTTTTCGTAGATTCCCGTTTCGGAATAATACTCGCGATAGAAATCCATAGCCTGCCGCGCCTCTTCTTCGCCAAGGGGATAATATCTTTGAAAGCACTCGAACAGCGGCTCTCCGATGAACGAAATGAGCGTGTCGAGGTTTTCTTCCACTATGCTGAATTTGGAAAGGGCGTACTGGATTGACTTCGTTATTCCGATCCTTGGGTCCGTCAGGGTTCCATCCAAATCAAAGAGGATTGCGTCATACATTACATATAGCTCCGTCAGCGCCGTTACTTATGTCGCTTCGTCGAAGGCCGGCGGGTATATAACCGCGCCCTCTATCCCCTCCAACGCGCCGGGAACGAGTTCGAGCGCCATGAACGCTTCGTCGGGCGCCGGGAATATTGTCTTCAATCCTTTTGTCCTTGCGGGAGAAAATCCGAAGCGAGGATAGTATTCCGGGTGTCCGATGAGGATCACTATGCCATGGCCCAAGCGCAGGCATTCGTCCAGCCCGCGCCGCACAAGCGCCGAGCCGATCCCGCGCCTCTGGAACTCGGGGCGTACGGCCACGGGTGCGAGCGACAATGCCGGGGCATATTCGCCCTCTGTTTGGATTGTTATCGGGCTGAACAAAATGTGTCCGACTATCTGCCCGTCCTTCGCGGCCACAAGCGACAGTTCGGGAATGAAATCGTCGGCCCGACGCAAAGTCTCAACAAGCCGCGCTTCATCTTCTCTGCTGAACGCGAGCCGGTTGACCTCGAATACGTTGGCATAATCCTCGGTTTTTTCAGGGCGGATTGTGACCATTGGAATATCCCTTAATTCAGCAAAATATGCTGTGTCGGGTTACTGGCTCGCCATTTCTCCTATCAATATCCAGGAGATGTGGTGGTGAACCTCTCCGTTTGCGCGAGGCTCTTCGTATTCGCGCTCGTACAGCTCTGCGATTTCAAGGAACGCGAAATCCGCCGCCAACTCCTCTTCTGTGCAGAAGTGCAGGTACACCTTGTCCTGATACGAAAACGAATTCGGCTCTCCGGGAACGGGGGCGCCCTTGCCGTGATGCTCCGGATCGTTCATCGAAAGGGTGCTCAGAAAAAACAGCCCCCCGCGCTTCAGCAACCTCATGACCGCTTTGCGGAGGGCTTCTCTTTCGTTTTGCCTCAGCAATTGATAAAGGTTAGAGGCGGAAACCATGTCGTACTCGCCGTGCTCGAACTCTGCGAAGTCGCAGCGGCGAAATCTCACTGTTTCGTTACGTTCTTCGATTGCCGTTTTAGACGCAATCTCTATTGCCTTCTTGGAGAGGTCGATCCCCATGATTTCGCAATCCAAATTGTCTGCGTAGAAGAATGCGTCGCGGCCATAGCCGCAGCCTATGTCCAGTATGCTCAGAGGGCCGTCTTTTGCACCATGATTTTTCATAAATGCGACGGCGGCGCGGGCCGGCTCGCTCGGGTTCTCGCCCCATAGCCGCTTGTTCTTCCCGTATTCATCGTCCCAATGCACGCCTTATTTCCTTCCACTTGTAAAACTCTGGATCGGGCCGCGCCAGAGGTCATTATCCAGAGTAGTCTCCGTGAAATTTCCCCGCGTGTATTCGCCGATGACATTCCTCCAAAATAGCTGTCCCGCCTCGTTAGCCTGAATCTGACGGACCTCCCATTTTCCCGGGAACATCTCAAAAACACGGTGGGCCGCAGTCGTGCCGATGCCTTGCCTTCGGTATCTTCTCATGATGAAGAATTCCGCTACCGATCTGGCCCCTTTGTTCTCTTCAAGGCAGGTGTAGGAGTTGACCAGAACGAATCCGACGATCCGATCATTTGCGTATATCAAGAAAGGATATCTATCTGATTCGACCCAGTACGAATCGAGAAGCGTTGTCTCAAAAAGCCCGTCTCGACCCATGTCGAAACCCTCGATCTCGCTGAAATCATACAGATAGAGCTGAACGAGTTGTTCGAGGATAGGCTTCTGTTCTACTGATGCCGCTTTAATTTGAACTTTCATCGTATTGATCGAACTCGATAGAAATAATCCAACAGATTGTATATGTTGCGGCAGACCGTGTCAATCGATGCGTTTGTTCGAGGTCGTTGGAGGAAAAATTCCGAACGGGTCGATGTGAACTGATTGAAAGGGCTGATATCCGCCTCGATTCCTGTATAATAGTCGAAGCAAATTCAGACGCAGAGATATGAAGCCCTGTCCGAGGAGCGGTGCTGGAGGAAACAATATGGATGAAGTCGTTGTCGAGATTATGGATGAGTTTTTCGCATACGATGAGAATCTGCCGCTGGACGCTGTCGAGAAACCGATCGAATCCGATGCGGGCGAACCCCGGCGGTTTCATGCTACATTCACGAGCGCGCGCGACGAGCGCGTGCCTGCGCTGCTTGTACTGCCTGCTGATGCCGCGCCGCCGCATCCGGTCGTCCTGATACTCCACGGCGTGTTCGGATACAAGAGTTCCCCCAACCAGGTCAAGCGATCCGACGCCCTTGTCGCCGCCGGCTATGCAACCCTGCGCATCGACGGCAAGTATCGCGGTGAGAGAGAAGCAGGGGCCGCGGGCGGATTCGGACTCCAGACGGCATATTTCTATCGGAACCGTGACGCCATGATACAGACTGTAGTCGATCTGATGAGAGGTGTTGACTACCTTGCCTCGCGCAACGACATCGATGTGGAACGAGTCGGCTTCACCGGATTCAGCATGGGTGGCGCGATAGGCGCAATCTTTTGCGCGATTGATGAGCGCGTGAAGGCGGCCGTTCTCGGCATAACAGGAGGCGACTTCGATAAACTCAACATCCGCGCCGGCGCGACTGGCGAAGAGCATCTGCGCCGCGCTTATATGATTGTGGACCCTGTCAATTTTGTTTCCAGAATCTCGCCGCGCCCGTTATTGATGATTAATGGGGCCAAGGATGAGATCGTCCCGAAGGCCGCCACAGAGGTACTCTACGAGGCGGCCCGCGAGCCAAAGAGGATCATCTGGTACGATTGCGGCCACACCGACCTTCCCGACGAGTACCTGGATGAGATGACAGGATTCTTCGACTCAGCGCTTGAATGAATTCCGCCTTGACGCGGATGCGCGCTTAAGGCGTGTCCGGTCTTGGAAGGAATCGGCCTTTCGAGTGTTATCAGCCGCCCTTTTTGCTTACCGAGCATGGGATCGCATTGTATACGGGCATTCCCGAAAACGAGTCCAGAGAGCTGTCCTCCGTCAGCACGTTTGCGTTG
>CBFDAY010000047.1:0-12345 GCA_965602895.1 uncultured bacterium | reverse complement strand
CGTCCCCCTGAGCGCACTTATCGCCTTGCCGTAGTCGTCGGTGGAAAATACGGCCGAACCCGCAACGAGTATATTGGCGCCCGCGTCGACGACCCGCGCGGCGTTGGCGGGTGTCACACCGCCGTCGACCTGGATGTCTATTCCCTCGCCCACGAGCGGTCGGGTGTGCGAGATCTTCTCCATCACCTGGGGGATGAACTTCTGCCCGCTGAAGCCCGGATTGACCGACATCACCAGCACCATGTCAAGGTCATCCACAACGTATTTCAGGCTCTCAACCGGCGTCGATGGGTTGATCGAGACCGCGGCCTTAATACCCTTTTTCCTTATCCGGCTCAGCGTCCCCTGCAGGTGTGTGCACGCCTCGACGTGGATAGTCAAGATATCGGCGCCCACCGACGCGAAATCGTCGATATAGTCATCAGGGTTCTCTATCATAAGATGCACATCAAGCGGCACGGTCGCAACCGATTTTATTGACGCGATCACGGGAGGGCCGAAAGTTATGTTGGGCACGAAGTGGCCGTCCATTATATCGAGGTGCAGCATGTCGGCGCCCGCCTCTTCAACGGCCTTGATTTCGTCGGCCAACCTTGCAAAATCGGCCGAGAGGATCGACGGCGATATGAGTATGTTCACCTGATTATCCTTTCAGTTTCCAAGTTGTTGTCCAGATATACCCTGACCGTACACTGGGCCGAATATCCGAATACCAGCCTTATTATGACCCCCGGTTCATCCACCTCGTTATAGATCGTCTTCACACCGTCCGGGTCGGAGATCTCGACCCTGACCGACTTTGACGAGAACCCGTACGGCACCCTGTAAATGAAGGCCCCAAATTTTCTTTCGACCTGCTCCCCTTCCCCGTGCAGCGTGCTCATGACAAGCGAGATCGAAGCGCCCTCCGCCACGAGCGCACCCGGTCGAGGGTCCTGGTCCATTATGGTGCCCTGCGGGCGCGAGAGATCCAGCTTGGCCGTGATATCACCGACGACGAGTCCCATCGAGTTCAGTATGATGTTCACTTTTTCCAGCGGCCGGCCGACGAGGTTCGGCAGCCGGTATTCCTTCGGGAGCGGCCCCAGGCTGACGAGTATGTCCACCGGGGTTTCCCGGTCGACCTGCTCGCCGGGAGACGGCCATTGACCGAGCACGACATTCTTTCCGCGCTCGTAGTGCAGCCTCGAAAAGCGGCCGACTTCCAATCCTGCCCTGTTCAGATCCACCCCCGCCTCGCGCACCGATTTTCCGACAAGATCGGGTACCAGCGATATCTTGCTGCCGAGGCTTATGACGACCAGAATCGGTGTGCCCTCCTTCACGACGGTTCCGGGTATCGGATCCTGCGAGAGCACGTAGTTCTCGGGGATGATCGCGCTGTTTCGAGCGGTCTCTTTCCTAAGCTCGAGGTTGCGTTCGCTCAATATGTCGAGAGCTTCGACAACGCTCTTGTTCACGAGGTTCGGGACAGTGACCTTTTCGCCGCGCTTTATCGCGAGATTGAGCGAAAGAAGTCCGAAAAAACCCGCGGACGCGAGAAAAATCAACATGCCCGCCGCAAACCTGATTAATGGCGCGTCAAACAGGCTTTTCTTTCCGGTCTGCTTCATCACATTCTGCATTGCCTAATTATATTACAATCGTTTGAGCCTAGCAATAAAAAAGCCGTCCATGTTTTCATCGCCGGGAAATATCTGTACGAAGCCTTCCTCTGTCACATATTTTATCAAGGTTTCGGGAAATTTCGGATAATTGCCAAATTCCGCATGGCGACCCAGAAACTCCTCGATCGCTCCGGAGTTCTCCCGCTGCGCAAGCGTGCAGGTGCAATAGAGCAAAATACCCCCCGGCCGCACGCATTCGGCCGCACGCTCCAGAATTTCCGACTGCAGGCGCGCGAGTTCCCCGATTCGATCCGGCTGCAGCCTCCATTTAAGGTCGAGCCGCCTCCTGATAACACCCAGGCCCGAGCACGGAGCGTCAACGATCACCCGGTCCATGGTCCCATATTTCGCAGCGAGCCCGGCCGTCGCATCCTGCTTATGCGCCTCGATAATCTTCACGCCCAGCCGGCTCGCATTTTCTTCAATCAAAGCGACCCTGTGGTCGTGAACGTCAAGGGCGTGAATTTTCCCCCTGTTCTCCATCAGTGCGGCAATATGCGTGGCCTTGCCGCCGGGCCCTCCGCAGACGTCGAGCACATCATGGCCCGGCTCGACACCCAGGCTATGGGCAGCCAACATGGAACTCGTATCCTGGAAGTAGAGCAGGCCGCTTTTATGGGCATTGAGCGTCGAAGGAGAGGCTACCCCCTCAAGCTCCACCGCCTCTTCCGTATGGGCGAGAGGCCTTGCCCGAACCCCCTCTTTCTCAAGCTTTTTCAGGAGCGCCTCGCGAGTGGTGAGGAGAGTGTTGGCCCTGGCCGTCAGCGGCGGGACGGCGTTGTTGCTCTTGAGTATTTGTATCGCGGCCTTCCGTCCCCTCTCCTTCACAAGCAGTTCCACGAGCCAGGACGGATGGGAGTATTTCGTCGAGATATTTTCCGCGCTGTCTTCATCCAGCGACTCGATCGATGTTAGCAGTTCTTCCCTCTTGGCGTTCCTGAGCACGGCGTTGACGAGGCCGGCGGTTCCCGAGTGGCCGTATTTTTTCGCCAGCTTCACCGATTCGTCAACTGCGGCGGACTTGGGCACCCGATCGAGGTAAAGTATCTGGAACAGCCCCATCCGGAGTATATTTCGAATCCACGTGGTGAGTTCGTCGAGCGACGCGTCGCAAAGCTTTCCGAGCGCCCAGTCGAGCGTTCCCCTGTGCCGCAGCGTGCCCATCACAAGCTGATACGCGAATGCCTTCTGCCGCTGTTCCGTAAGGGAGCGGTCGAAGGATTGTCCGATGATAAGCTTTGGAAAAGAGAGGGCTGCCTCGGTGCGCCGGAGCACCTTCAGCGCCTGCTCTCGTGATGGGTCGACTTTTTGACGTGGCATATAGGTGGCAGGGGTGGTTATCGAGGCCGTTCGCCCGGCGGTATCATTTGCCGAGCATGGTCCCCTCTTTGATTTCGTGTCCGCGCAAAAATTCCTCGGCCGACATCCTTCGTCCGCCCGGTGGCTGCAACTCCAATATTTTCAGGGCCGAATCGCCGGACCGCACAATGAGTTCCCCGCCGCGGGCTTCCATCACCACGCCGGGCTCGGCCTTCTGAACATATCCTTCCAGCGGCGTCACTTTCCATATCTTGAGGTCTTTCCCCCCAAGCATGGTCCGACAACCCGGCGACGGATCCATCGCGCGCGTGAGATTGCATATCTCCTCGTGGGGCCGGGTCCAGTCTATTATGGAATCCTCTTTTGTAAGCTTCCGGGTCACGGTAGCCTTCGACTCGTCCTGCGCAACAGGGGCCGCCGCGCCGCGTTGAAGGGCATCGAGCGTCGCGACAATAAGCTCCGCCCCCATTTCGGCGAGCCTGTCATGAAGGTCGCCGGCGGTATCCTCGGGAAAAATATCCACCTCGCGCCGGAGCAGTATATCGCCGGTATCCGTGCCTTCGTCGAGCACCATGGTCGTCACGCCGGTCTTTCGATCTCCGGCCAGTATCGCCGACTGGATCGGCGTCGGCCCGCGATGACACGGCAGCAGAGACGGGTGAAGATTTATGCATCCGAGCGGCGGCATATCGAGAAAGGCGCGATCGAGTATCCGGCCGTAGGCGACAACAACGGCAGCCTCCGGCTCAAGTATTCCGATTTCCTCGATCGCGGGCGGTGAGGAGATCGCTTCGGGCTGCATCACCTCCAGCCCGAGATCGATAGCTGTTCTTTTCACGGGGGAAGGGGCGAGTTTCATCCCGCGGCCCCGCGGCCGGTCCGGCTGTGTAATGACAGCGGCCATTTCGTGGCCGGCCCCGACAAGGGCCCTCAAGGTCGGCACGGCAAAGACGGGTGTTCCCAGAAAGATTAGCTTCACCTGGGTGTTCTCATTATTAGAGGCCCGGAATCTTCAGGTTGATCCCACCGGCGATCTTGCTCATCTCTTCGGATGCAAGTTCTTCGGCCTTGCGCAGGGCCTCGTTGATTGCGGCAAGCGTTAGATCCTGGAGCATCTCGATGTCGTCGGGATCCACAACTTCGGGCGAGATTTCGATCGACTGAATCTCCCTTTTGCCGGTGGCGACGACCTTGACCATGCCGCCGCCTGTCGAGGCCTCGACGGTCTTTGAGCCCAGTTCCTCCTGAAGCTTGTTCATCTGCTGCTGAAGCTTGCGGGCCTGCTTCATCATCTTGCCCATATCAACCATGCGTGTCCGCTCCTTCCTCTTCGGCAAATGCTAGCCGCTCACGTGCACAATTTTTCCCTTAAAAAGCTCGATCACTTTTCTTATGATCGGGTCAGTCATCGCCTCTTCCACGAGCCGTTTCTTGGATTCCTCGCTCTTGGCCGCCTCGCTTTTCTCCGGCGTCTCGGGCTTCGGGATCGGAGACGTCCCGGATTTCTCGCTCTCGATTATCAGCTTTATCTTGATCGGTTCGCCGATGACTGCTCTAAGCGTTTCCTCGAGAAGCTTTTTGACATTCTTCTCCTCAAGATGCTTTTTGTTGTAACTGTTCTCGGGATCGAAACAGACTATCGCCTGTCCGTTATCCATGCCGCAAAAGCGCCCCGCGCTGAGGAATGAGTACGTGGACATTCTCTGCTCGCGCACTTCGTTCAGGAATTGACGCCACATGTCAAGCTGGGGATTATTCTCATCTTCCTCGGCTGGAGGCTCCGGCGCCGCGTCCTCCTCTTCCACGTCCGGCGGCTCAGCGGGAGAAGGCGCGTCGTTTTCCGGCAACGGCCTCGGAGCTTCGGGCTCCTTCACATAAGAGGCTCCCTGCGCATTGCCGCCTCCGGAGAGAGGTGGACCCTCACCCCCGCCCCCGAGTCGCCTCTCCAGCGCCGTCAGCTTCGAGAGCAGGCCGTCGATGGAGACTTCCGCGCCCACATACCCCATCTTCATCAAGAGCATTTCGGCGGCCACGCGTGTCGACGGCAGTTGGCGGAAGCGGCCCGAAAAATCGGAAAGATCCTCCACCATGCGGATGAGGTCCGGCTGCCTGAACCGACCGCTGATCTCCTTAAGCGCCGACAGGTCCTCCTCCGACATGTCGATGAGTTCCTCTCCGCCTCCGAAGCCGGCAACCAGAAGATTCCTGAAGTAAAGCGTGAGTTCCTTCAGGAACTGCGCGAGGTCTTTTCCCCTCTCGACAATATCATCAATCGTCTTGAGTATGGTGAAAGAATCGCCCTCGTTGACGGCAACGGCAAGGTGTCTATACACATCCTGCCCGACCGTTCCCAGCATCGCGTGGACGTCTTCGAGGGTAATCTCGGAATCGCTGAATGAGACCAACTGATCGAGAATGCTCTGGGAGTCGCGCATGCTGCCCCCGGCGGCCCTCGCGATCGCGAAAAGCGCGCCCTCGTCTACACGAACCCCCTCGGCCTCCACAATCGATTTAAGCCTGCCGTGAATCTGGCGCGATGTCAGTCGGCGGAAATCAAAGCGCTGGCAGCGCGAGAGCACCGTGGCGGGAATCTTCTGCGCTTCCGTCGTGGCCATGATGAACTTCACATGCTCGGGCGGCTCCTCCAGGGTCTTCAAGAAAGCGTTGAACGCCGCCGTGGAGAGCATATGAACTTCGTCGATGATATAGACCTTGAACCTGAGCGTGGCCGGCGCAATCTTGACGTTTTCGCGGAGCATCCGGACGTCGTCGACGCTGTTGTTCGAGGCCCCGTCGATCTCGATCACGTCTATCGAGCGACCGACCGCGATCTCGCGGCACACGTCGCACTCGCCACAAGGCTCTCCAGCGTCGGCCTCCGGGCAGTTCAGCGCCGTGGCGAAGATGCGCGCCGTGCTGGTCTTCCCGATGCCGCGAGGTCCCACGAAAAGGTACGCGTGCGCCGTCCGCCCAGAACGAATCGAGTTGACAAGCGTCGTGGTTATGTGCTCCTGCCCAACGACGTCCTCGAATCGTTTGGGCCGCCATTTTCTCGCAAAGACTACGTAAGCCACTTCTTTCGAGTTCCTTCCGCTCGTCGGGCCTCAGGAGGACGCGCTGATTGGCAGATTGGGAAGACTCCCCCCGGCAGCGGAAATCTTCCCAAAGGAATATCAAAAGGCTCGTGCACCCGTCATCGATCCACTTCACAAGCCGCTTACCGGACAGCCGACTCAGGCCAGGTATCTCTCCGGCACACCGAATGGTTGCTTGCCGCTGCTCCCTTCCGGGCCTGACGGAGTTGGGCAATATCCGGTTGCGAAGGACCCAACCTTCAACATCGACAAATCCGGGGCTGACACTTGATCCATAAAACCTCAAACGGGAATTCGACCTCGCTAAAGCGGGTTGCGAGTACAGGGCACCGCTAACTCCCCGTCTAGCACGAGCCAATAATGTTAGAAATACGCTCGCGGATAATCAGCGGACATCGAGAAATCGAAAAGCTTTTTTTTCGGCGGAGAGGGAGGGATTCGAACCCCCGAGGCGGGTATCAACCACCTAACCGCTTTCGAGGCGGTCGCTTTCAGCCAGACTCAGCCACCTCTCCATAAGTGGGCGCCGAGGGCGCTGTCTGTCACATTATAGCATCTTTCCCCAAAGTTTCAACCTCGGGCACAGAAAGAGGCGGGACGAAGGCGTGCGGCGTCAGTCGTCAGCGGATTTTAGGCATAGGAGTGCAGGCCGCTTAAGATGAAGTTGACGCCGAAGTAGGTGAAGATGACGGCATGAAAGCCCACGATCGAGCACACGGCGTTGAAGCTGTTTATGTCTTTTATGCCGAAGCGCCCGCTGACGTATTTGAAGTGGATCATGATCGCGTAGATTATCCACGTTATCAGCGACCACGTCTCCTTGGGGTCCCAGCTCCAGTAGGTGCCCCACGCCTCGTTGGCCCACACCGCGCCGGTTATTATGCCGACTCCAAGGAACAGGAAGCCGAACCGCACGGCCTCGTAGTTGAACGATTGCATCGCTTTTACGATCTCGCCGGACACCTTGCCGCGGGCCTTGAGGATGAGGTACACGACGCTGGCCGCAGCCGAAACGGCGAACGCCGCGTAGCCGACAAAACATGTCAGGACGTGGTAAAGCAGCCAGTTACTCTGCAGCGCGGGCACCAGGGCCTCGATGGTCGAGTCGAAAAACGACGCCGCCGCTATGGAGACCACGGTCAGCACCGCCGCGAATACGCCGGCTATCCTGATGCCGTATACCAGCTCCAGGACGAGGTAAATGAACGAGATCGACCACGCAAACAGGATCAGCGACTCGTACATGTTACTGAAGGGCGGCCTGCCCGCCGCGCGCCAGCGCAAGAGGATCGCCGCCGTCACCAGAACCATGCCGAGGAGCATCAGCGCCGAGCCGGCGTAGCCAAAGCCCTTTTTGGCCCCCTCGCCCTTTATGAAGTTGTAGATCGCGTAGGTGAATGAGGATAGTATGAACACCAGAAAAGAGTAGTTGACAAGTGCGCCGCTCATGGCTGTTTGCTCCTTTTATATCTGAATGCCGCGCGCCGCGTTCACGCGCGCCCCTTTTTCGCTTTCCTCAACAGCGGGTTGACGTAGAAAATGATTATCATGCCCAGTATCTGCACCGCGAAACCCGCGTACACCAGCGGCACGCCGGGGTCTTTCCTTACCTGAAGACCGCTCCAGCGAAGGCTTTCGCGGTCGTACTCGGACTGGTAAAGCGCGTAGCCGCCGTAGCGGAGCGGGTCGTTGACCTCGATCTTTTTCTCGACCGCCACCTTGTCGCCGTCGATTATCTGAAGCACGCTGTAAAAGTCCTTTATACGCTCCTCGCGAACGTATACTAGCCTGTAGCCGGGAACGTCCACGGGGGTGTCCTCCCAGAGCAGGTGCGTGCTGCGCTCGCCGTTGTGCTCGAGCGCCAGCTCGACCGCACCGCGACCGGCGACCTCGGGCGATTCTTTTATCTCGCGCTCTACGACGGCGTTCTCGTAGAACTTATCGATCACGACCTCCAGGCCGGTCTCCCCCACGCCCACCGCGACGCCTGGCCCGCTCTCGGCGCGCCCGACGAGTTCACCGCCCCGGGCGTGCGCCACGACGGGTGCGCCCTCCGGCGGCCTCAGGATAAATACGTGGTCCAAAACGTGGCCGGGAGGACCGCTACGCGTGAACTTTATCTCGAACGGGGCATCCTGCTCGCCTGCGTGCATCGGAGGATACTTGGCGAAGAGCCACTGCTTCCTGGCGGAGCCGTCGGGACCGGTTATGCTCACCTGCAGGGCAGGGTTGTGCGGAAACTCAGAGCGCGAGGCGACCCGGCCTCCTTCGATTATGACGAAGTCGGGCTCGTACCGGAGCGACTCCACCGTGTAGCCCTCGACATCGAATCGCGTGCCCACCTCGGCCTCGAAGGTCCGCGTAAGCGGCGCATCGGGCACGTTTATCTCCAGCTTGAAAACCTCCCGGGTCGAGGCGATCGCCCCCATGATCGCGTCATCGAGATCGCCGGCATCGGCGAGCTTCTCGTAATAGACGCCGACGTGGGTCCCACGCGGCGCGTAGGGACGGCCCGAGCCGGAGACCGCAAAGCCGCGACGCTCAACTCCGCCACCGACAAGGCGGACCGCGACCGCCTCCATGCCCGCGTCCCCGCCGCCCTCGGAAAGCGAGGTCACCACCGCCGCGTTCGACAAGAATCGCTCCACCACAACGCTCGCCGGCGGGGTCGGCCTGACGCCGAACAGCGACAATATGCCCGCCCATCGCGGCTCATAAAGCGCCGTGCTATTGCCCTCCTCCAGCCTGCGCCGATGCTGCTCGCCGGTTTTTACGTCGATCACTATCAGCCTGTGCGAGGGCTCCTCGTGAATGTCCAGGATGAAATCCAAAAGCCTCACCTTGAAAGGCAACGCCGCAACATCAACCGTCGCGCGCCCAACGCTGATCCGGTCAAGAGTTTCGCCCTCGCCGATGGCAAGAAATCCCCTCACCCCGAAAACCGCGCCCACAAGCGAACCGAGCAGGATCAGCAAAAGACCCGTGTGCGTCATCAACATACCCGCCATGCTCCAGCGCGGCCTGAAACGGTTCACCGTGCACGCAAACGTGTTCAGCGCAAGCATCACCAAAAGAATGATGAAACGCCAATCGTGATATATGTCGTAAAAACCCAGCCACTTGAATATAGGGTTCCAAAACGGACCGTATACCTCCGCGTATCCCGCAGGATCCGACCCGTTCTGCTGCACTATCGTGCCCACCACCGACGGAATCAATATCAATACGAATAAAACCACCGCCAGCTTTACCGAACAAAAAAATCTCCACAACTTCACTAACATTTTATCTCCAGGGTCTAGCCGTGCGTTTCCCGCATCTTGCGGCCTATAATAACCTCACATGCGTCCTGACTTCATTCCCGAAAGATCGACGGACGTCGTTATTATTGAAGCTTTGTCTTTGCGGCTTCTGGCAGGAATCATGAGGGGCGAAAGACGTATGAATGCCGGCGCCTTTGCAAATTTATGATGAGGTTGACAGAACCATTTCAAAGGGGAATCTGTCCTCGTATAATGATTATGTGTTCAGGCTTCTGTCTCCTTAACAATGGAACGGCCCTGGGCGGGATTGAGTTTTTCTGCTGTTTCCCCGAGCTATCTGTCTCTTGCGACGATGAAGTCGCAAAGATCCACCATTGCTCTCTTGTACTCGGAGTCCGGGACAGCCTCGATGGCGCTCTTCGCCTGTGATGCAAAATTGCCTGCAATTTTGAGGCAATATTCGTCCGCCGCACAATCGCGGATGGCTTTGCTCAGCCACGTCTTATCGCTCTCTCCAAGACGGCGTTCCCGTAGGATGCCTCTTATTCTATCGGCGTCGCTTTTACCGAGTCTGTCGAGCATGCATATAGTTGGAAGCGTGGCCTTGCCGTCCATAATATCGCAAAAAATAGGCTTGCCAAGCCGCTCCTCGTCGGCGATGAAATCCAGGAGGTCGTCCACGATTTGAAACACCATACCGAAATTGTGGCCAAAAGCGTACATGGCGTCGGCGATTTCGGGCGGCTTTCCCAACACCTGCACGGGCATCTTGCACACGGCGCCCATTAGCGAACTCGTCTTGTGCCGGATAACGTTGTAGTAGTCGGCCTCGCTTATGATGCCGTTGGAGCTTGCGGTGATCTGATGGAGTTCTCCTTCGGACATGTCTTTTATGGCGCGCATCATCGTTCGGAACAGGTTGGCGTCGCGATAATCGCTCAGGATATACAGCGCCTGGGACATTATATAATCTCCCAATAGCACGGCGATCTTGTCGTGCCAGCGCGCGTTAACGGATTCGACTCCCCTGCGCGTTTTCGCGCCGTCCACGACGTCGTCATGTATCAGGCTGGCGAAATGAGTCATCTCGCTCGCCACAGCCACGTCGATGAGTGCCGGCCCTTTGCTCGCGTCAACGGACAAGCCCGAGAGCAGCGCCAGAGCCGGTCGAATCTGCTTTCCTCCGACAACGGTTTTCTCGAATCCAAGTCCCTGGATCAGGTCAAAACCGTCGCGCAAATGTTCGATCAGGCTCTCCTTGGCCGTCGCCAGCTCCTTTTCGATTGGCTGGTAGATATTTGACAGGCTTATGCCCGGGGAAATTTGCATATATTGTCTCCGGCTATTAACGGCATTCGAGTTTTCCGGCGGGACGACTCGAATCTTATGCTTTCTTCTGTGCACCTGACATTAAAATATAATTTTAGCATATTTGGGCGAAGCCCGTCAATCAAATGGCGCAGCATTGAAAAACCTGCTTTTATGTCGCACGCCCCCGTCGAACCAGCTACCGGCTGATCATGTGTATGGCACGCTTGTGAATGCCTTCGACCGCCTCGTGAATGCTCTCGGCGAGCGTCGGATGAGCATGTATCATTGCGGCGATCCGGTCGACCGTCATCCCGGCATGCACCGCCAGCGCCATTTCGTGCACTATTTCCGTCACGTGAGGGCCTATCATGCTCACGCCGAGGACTTTTTCGGTCTTTTTGTCGGCCACAATCTTCACAAAGCCTGCGGTCTCACCGCTTATCATGGCCTTGCCGAGAGCGCTAAACTGGAACTTGCTCGTTGCGACGTCGTAACCCGCTTCGGCCGCCTCTTTTTCTCTCATGCCGACTCCGGCGATTTCGGGGCGGGTGTAAATACAGCCCGGAACGGCGCTGTACGAGAACTCGCTCGAGCCGCCGAGCGCGTTGGCTGCGGCGACAGTACCCTGCGAGCTTGCGACGTGCGCCAGCATTATTTTTCCAACGACATCCCCGATGGCGTAGATGCCGGAGGCGCTGGTCTCCATTTTCTCATTTACTTTGATAGCGCCCCGCTCATCGCACTCCACGCCGGCCTCCTCAACCCCGATGCCCCCGGACACTACGGCGCGCCCCACCGAGATAAGCGCCTTTTCGGCCTCCACGGTATCGCCCGATTCAAGGGTGGCGGTCACTTTGCCGTCGGCGACGTCCATGTCAACGATTTTGGATTTTAGCATGGTCTTGATGCCGCGCCTTTTGAATTGGCTTCTCAGCAGCAGCGCGACCTCTTTCTCCTCGGTCGGGACCAGTTGCGGCAGAAACTCCACAATTGTGACCTCCGATCCGAAGTCGCGGAACATGCTCGCAAACTCACAGCCGACGTATCCTCCGCCGACGATCAGTATCGATTTGGGCACCTCGGTGAGGTCCAGCGCCTCGTCGCTGGTGATGACATTGACGCCGTCAACCTTGAACATTTCGGGCTTCATCGGCGTTGAACCCGTTGCGACGATTATCTTTTCGCACTCCCCCCTGGCCTGTCCCTGAGCCAGGGTGACGCCGATGCGCCCCTCGCCAAGCAGTCTGCCCTCTCCCTGGACATATTCGATCTTGCGTGCTTTAAGGAGACCGTGAACACCGGCAACCAGCCGCTGAACGATTGCGTTTTTTCGCTCTAATACCTTGGCATAATTGAGCTTGACATCGCCGACGCTGACGCCGAACTCCTCGGCCTGCCTCGCCTTTGCCAGCAGATCCGCGGTCGCAAGAAATGCCTTGGTCGGGATGCAGCCCCTCAGGAGGCAGGTTCCTCCCACTTCATCTTTTTCAATCAGGGCGACGCGCGCTCCCAGTTGGGCGGCCCTTATCGCCGCCACATAACCGCCGGGGCCGCCGCCGATTATGCCTACATCGAACTTTTCCACGATGGAAACCTTTCTTTTTGCCGGGATCCGGGTAACGGAAAGCGGGACCGGCAGATATAACTCAAGGATAACACGAAAAACGGCGCTAATCTAGCATAACTATC
>CBFDAY010000046.1:0-12463 GCA_965602895.1 uncultured bacterium | reverse complement strand
AAAGTGTGGAGGCGATTGTCGGCAATGGGTTGCATAGCCTCGATATTGAAACA
The DNA here is from genome assembly GCA_965602895.1 of uncultured bacterium. Taxonomy (GTDB): domain Bacteria; phylum Abyssobacteria; class SURF-5; order SURF-5; family SURF-5; genus CBDUSG01. The sequence goes on along the minus strand of CBFDAY010000046.1, from coordinate 12,410 downwards.
CTGCAGGTCAATGTCGGACTCCGCTGCAACCAGCGCTGCCGGCATTGCCATGTGTCCGCATCGCCTGACCGCACGGAGACGATGGACTGGCCGATCATGGAATCGGTCGTCCGGGCCGCTTCGGACGTTCGCTGCCGACTGGTCGACCTGACCGGCGGGGCCCCGGAACTCAATCCGAATTTCAAGCGATTTGTGCGGGCACTGCGGGAGAAGGGACATTTGGTGCAGGTGCGCACTAATCTTACGGTCCTTTTGGAGCCGGGCATGGAGTCTTTGCCCGAGTGGCTGGGCGAGCACGAGGTGCAACTTGTAGCCTCGCTGCCATGCTATCTGGAAGAAAACGTTCGCGCCCAGCGGGGGAACGGGATATATGAGAAGAGCATTATAGCCCTGAAGCAATTGAATGATGTGGGTTATGGTTCCGACCCCCGTCTTTCGCTCAACCTTGTATATAATCCCGGCGGCCCGAGCCTGCCGCCCGGGCAGTCGGATCTGGAGACCGACTACAAACGCGAGTTGGGCGAGCGGTTCGGCGTCTCATTCTCTCGCCTGTTAACGATTACCAACATCCCGATAGGGCGGTTTCTTACGGAATTGCGCGGGCAGGACCGTGAACGCGAATACTTGAGGCTCCTCAGAGAATCATTTAACCCTCGGACGGTCGAAGGGTTGATGTGTCGCCACCAGATTAGTGTCGGGTGGGACGGGACGCTTTTTGACTGCGACTTCAACCTTGCGCTGGGCTGCGCGGTGGACCATGGAGCGCCCAATCACATACGCTCTTTCGACCCCGCCGCCCTTAAGAAGCGCCGAATCGTCACGGGCGAGCATTGCTTCGGGTGCACCGCCGGGCACGGCTCTTCATGCGGAGGCGCGCTGGCCTGAGCATTGCGGCTCCCGATGCGTTCGAGAGTTATAAGGCCTTATCGCCACGCCTTTTGTATCATCTTACTATATCCGCGCATTTGTGCACAATATTGAATAAGAAATATTTTGAAGGAAAAAGCGATGAGCTTCGTCCAGTCGCAATGAATAATAACCGACCAAAAGCGTCTGATTCAAAATAGCGGAGATGTGAAATGGAACACAAAATGCGAAAAACCGGCTTGAAATTCGGTCTCCTTGCCGCGGTCATCGGGATCGGAGCGCTTATTGCCGCGACGAACGCCTTTGGAATGGCCGGCCGAACTTTCAGCTATGACAATTATGCGTCAACCCTCGGAACGTATGTGGATGACAACGGTATGGTCGATTATAAGGGACTGAAAGCGAATCGAGGAAAGCTGGACGCTTTCGCCGCGGCCCTCGGAGCGCTGTCTCCCGAGGTTTACAACGGGTGGAGCGACAAGGAGAAGATTGCGTTTTGGATCAACGCCTACAACGCGCTGACACTCGAAGCAATTATCGATCATTATCCCATCAAGTCCTCTTTCGTTGCCTCACTCAGGTTCCCAAAGAACAGCATACGGCAGATTCCGGGCGTGTGGGACAAACTCAAGTTCCGCGTGATGGGCGGCGAGATGACGCTCGACGAAATAGAGCACGCCCGGCTTCGGCGCACTTTCAGCGAGCCGCGAATCCATGTCGCGCTTGTGTGCGCGGCGATGGGCTGTCCGTCGCTTCGTAATGAGCCCTTCACCGCCGACCGGCTCGATGCGCAGCTCGACGATCAGGCGGACCGGTTCTTGAAAAATTCCGAAAAGTTCCGCATCGATCGCAACGAGGGGAATATCCATCTGTCGTCGATCTTCAAGTGGTTCGGCGACGACTTCAAATCGGCCTACGGCACGGACACAAGATTCACCGGCCACGAGCGGGCCGAGCGCGCGGTGCTGAACTTCATCAGCGAGCGTCTGATCGAGCCCGACGCCGATTACCTTGCCAAAGGGGAATACAAGATCGAGTATCTCGATTACGATTGGTCGTTGAACGAGCAGAAGTGAGAACAGGGGCGAATGAAAATGGATACCCAAAGAGAGATCGCAGACGCGGAAAAAACAGCGGAGAAGAAGAGCAAGGCCCAGGGCCTGTGGCGGCCGGTTGCTCTCATAGCCGCGATCGTGATGATAATCATAGCCGCAAAGGTGCTCGGGTTGGGAGACCGTCTCGGAGCGATGCGCGACTGGATCCAGGCGCTGGGAACGTGGGGACCGGCCGTGTTCGTGTTTATGTATGCGGCGGCAGTGGTGGCCGCGCTTCCGGGTTCGGCGCTCACGGTGGCAGCGGGCGCGCTGTTCGGGTCGGTGTTGGGTGTAATCGTTGTCAGCATCGCGTCGACCCTGGGGGCCGCCCTATCATTCCTGGTTGCGCGCTATTTCGCTCGCGGAGCGGTGGCAGGCTGGCTTTCCGATAAAGAGAAGTTCCGCCGCCTCGACCGGATGACCGAGGAGCGAGGCGCGATCATAGTGGCGCTGACGCGCCTGGTGCCGATTTTCCCGTTTAATCTTCTCAACTACGGTTTCGGACTCACGCGTGTGCCGTTCTGGACCTATGTGTTCTGGTCGTGGTTGTGCATGCTGCCGGGGACGGTCCTCTATGTGGTCGGAGCCGACGTTGTCACGAAAGCCGTCGTTCAGGGCGAGGTGCCGTGGCTGCTCGTAGGCGCGCTCGTGGCGGCCGCCGCCGTTCTGGCCGTTCTCGTTCGGCAGGCGCGCCGAAAACTGCAGGATAAAGAGACTAATGCGAACGCTTGAAGTATCTCCGATGAAGGAGGTTCGATCATGATAGATACAGTGGAAATGCTGCCGAAGGATGAACACAATTCGACGCTTGTGAGAAACGTTCATCCGCCGGATTGGAAAAATCCCGAGCCCGCGCCGCGATATAACCTTGTCGTGATCGGAGCGGGGACGGCGGGGTTGGTCGTCGCAGCCGGCGCCGCCGGGTTGGGAGCCAAGGTCGCGCTGGTTGAGCGCAGCTTCCTGGGTGGCGACTGCCTGAACGTCGGCTGCGTCCCCTCGAAAGCCCTCATTCGCTCTTCCAGGGCATATGCCGACGTGCGCGACGCGCACCGGTTCGGCATACGTGTCCCGGACGGCGCAGAGGCCGATTTTCCGGCCGTGATGGAGCGCATGCGCAGGCTGCGCGCGCAGATAAGTCATCACGATTCGGCCGCGCGGTTTCGGGAGCTGGGCGTGGATGTATTTCTCGGCGAAGGACGCTTTTCCGGGTCCGATACCGTGGAGGTCGATGGGAAGACGCTTCGATTCAAGAAGGCGGTGATCGCCACCGGCGCGCGCGCCATTGAGCTTCCGATTGAGGGGCTGGCCGAGGCGGGATATCTCACCAATGAAACCGTATTTTCTCTTACTGAGCGTCCGCGACGCCTGGCCGTGCTCGGGGCGGGACCCATCGGATGCGAGCTTGCGCAGGCTTTCCGGCGGCTCGGCTGCGAGGTCATATTGGTGGAGATGGCGCCTCAGATTCTGATTCGCGAGGATCCCGACGCCGCCAGGATCGTCGCCTCGGCGCTCGAGCGCGATGGGATCGACATCAGGCTCGGCACAACGATCAGCCGCGTGCTGGCGTCCGAAGATGGAAAGGTGCTGCATCTGAAGAGCGACAGCAAGACCGAGTCCGTCACCGTCGACGAGATTCTTATAGGCGTCGGTCGGGCGCCCAACGTCGAAGGGCTGAATCTCGAAGCCGTCGGCGTAGACTATGACAAGACCGGTGTAATGGTAGACGATACGCTGCGCACGACGAATCCCCGCATCTACGCGGCGGGCGATATCTGCATGAACTACAAATTTACCCACGCGGCCGACGCCGCAGCCAGGATCGTGATCCAGAACACGCTGTTTTGGGGACGAAAAAAACTGAGCGCGCTGACGGTTCCATGGTGCACGTATACCGATCCCGAAATAGCCCACGTCGGGATGTATGAAAAAGACGCCAAGGAGCGAGGTATCCCGGTCGAAACGTTCACCAGGGAATTGGAAGAAGTCGACCGGGCTGTAGTGGAAGGCGAAACCGAGGGCATGGTGAAGGTCCACGTCAAAAAAGGAACCGACAAGATCCTGGGAGCGACCGTCATTGCGCGGCATGCCGGCGAGATGATAAGCGAGATCACGCTCGCCATTGTCGGAGACATCGGCCTCGGGACCATCGCGGGGGTCATCCACCCGTATCCGACGCAGGCCGAGGCCATAAAACAGGTGGCAGACGCCTACAATCGCACACGACTGACGCCTTTCGTAAAAAACCTCTTCACACGCCTGATGGCTTGGCAAAGATGAGCCGATTCGGGTACAATGTATATTGACGCGGCAGACTTATTGAGATGTCCGCGGGAAGAGGCATCCGCAAAAACCTCGAAAAGGAGAGCATGATGGATAAGTCTATTTTTGCGGCATTGGTGATTGCAGTGTTGGTTGCGTTCCCGATCGGATGTGGGCAGCAGGAAACTTCGACCCCGACAGCGCCCCAAGAGGAAGTTGCAGCGCCCGAGGGTTCGGAGGCCATGCCCATGGAAGGCTCCGAGATGAAACCCATGGAAGGCACGGAGGCCACGCCCATGGAAGGCATGGAGGCCATGCCTATGGAAGGCTCCGAGATGAAGCCCATGGAAGGTTCGGAGGCCAAGCCCATGGAAGGTTCGGAGGCCAAGCCCATGGAAGGCTCGGAAATGAAGCCGGCGGAAGGCTCTGAGACAATGGTCCCTGAAGGTTCGGAGAGCGAATAGCCGAATAAGTCCATTGTGTTCTAAAGACCCGGGCGATCGCAAAGACACATATCCTGTTCACCCGCTTCGACGGCCGCCTCGATATCTATCTGCCTGGTGGCTGGCAGGGGTTTTGTTGATTCTTGTCCATCTGGCCATCGCCCGGATATCGGCCGATTTTGAATACGGCACCCATCCGGCGCAGCGGCCCATCGTGCTTTGTGTCTGTATCGGGATGATCGCCGGGGTCCTGTATCTGTTTGCCGCCCTCGCTGTTCGCAAAATTCCCTACAGCAAGACCCTGCTCGCATGGGCGATCGCCGCCGGCTTCATCATGAGAGCCGTATTGATGAATTCCACGCCGATCCTTGAAGACGACTACTACCGCTATTTGTGGGACGGCGCGGTCACCGCCTCGGGAATAAATCCTTATTCATATGCGCCGGGCTTGTTCATTGAAGATTCCGAGGATCGCGCGGTATCCCCGTCCGGGTTGCGCCGACTCGCCGAAGGGTCCGGTGTCGTTGTATCGCGCGTCAATCATCCCGATCTGCGGACAATCTATCCACCGGTCGCGCAGGGAGCCTTTGCGCTGGCGCACTTGCTGCGCCCCTGGAGCCTCTTCGCATGGCGGCTGGTTCTGCTTGTGTTCGATGTGGCCGTGCTTTGCATATTGTTGGCAATATTAAGGACGCTGAACCTGCCCCTGTTGTGGCTGGTTATATATTGGTGGAACCCCGTGCTGATAAAGGAGACGTACAATTCAGGCCATATGGATGTGATCGCGCTGCCGTTTGTGCTCGGCGCCGTGCTGTTGTCCGTTCGCAACAGGAGATTGATGGGGATATTCTCCCTTGCTCTGGCCGCGGGCGCCAAGCTATGGCCGGTCGTGCTCGCGCCGGTTTTCCTGCGCCCGATGATTGATAATCGGCGCAAGCTGGCCGTCGCGATGTGCGTGCTTGTGGTGCTTTGCGCCGCCATGTTTTTGCCCGTTTACGCCGGCGGCCTGGACAGCGAGTCGGGGTTCACGGCTTATGGCAAGCGATGGGAAATGAACGACGCGCTGTTCATGCTGATTCTATGGGGCTGCCGATATTCCATGGAGGCCGCCGGACTGCACCCAGGCGGCGGGCAGCTCGCCGCGCGCGTCGTGGTCCTGCTGATCCTTTCAGTCTCCGTCGGCCTGCTCCTGCGCGGCGGAATTAAAGACGGACGGGACCTGTGCGGGAAATGTCTTTTTGTTGTCGCCGCCATATTCTTGATGAGTCCTACGCAGTTTCCCTGGTATTTCATCTGGATGCTGCCTTTCCTTGCAATTCGGCCGAGGGCGTCATTGCTTCTATTGACCGTCCTGTTACCGCTGTATTATCTGCGGTTCTATTTCGCCGCGCGGGGCAGCGTCGGAACGTTCGACTATGGCATAGTCTGGCTTGAGTTCGTTCCGGTTTGGCTGCTGCTGGCTTGGGAATGGCTCGGTGGACGCCGCAAGGCGGGCTTGGAGCAGGGGGTTCCCGCCTGATATGAGACACAAAGCAAATGTCGCCGTCATCATTCCTGCGCTCAACGAGGAGCCGTCTATCGGTAAGGTTGTCGCGGCGATCCCCGGCTGGGTCGACGACGTCGTCGTGGTCGATAATGGGTCGACCGACCGCACCGCCGACGTTGCCCGCTCGCGAGGCGCGCGCGTCGTTTCCGAGGCCCGGCGCGGCTACGGCTTGGCCTGCCTGGCGGGTCTCGCCGCCCTCAAGGGACCCGACATCGTCGTTTTTCTGGATGGCGACTTCAGCGACTATCCCGAGGAGATGCCGCTGCTGGTGGATCCCATAGCCCGGGACGAGGCTGACATGGTGATCGGCTCGCGCACGATGGGAACTCGCGAGCCGGGGGCGCTTACGCCGCAGGCGCGCTTCGGCAACTGGCTCTCCTGCATGCTCATACGCTGGTTCTGGAGCGTCAGCTATACCGACCTGGGACCGTTTCGCGCGATTCGATATTCTACGCTCGAATGTCTCGCGATGCGCGATCGCGACTACGGTTGGACCGTCGAGATGCAGATAAAAGCCGCGCGCGAGGGCGTCCGCATCCGCGAGGCGGCCGTCAGCTACCGTCGCCGAATCGGAAAATCGAAGGTGTCCGGAACCTTGAGGGGCGTCGTCGGGGCAGGCACAAAGATTCTTTCCACAATCTTTCGGGCCGCCATCGGAATGTTGCCGGGCGATGCGGCCGCGAAGGAGCGCGACCGGCTGATAGTATTCATGCGATATCCTGAGCCCGGGCGGACCAAGACGCGGCTCATTCCCGCCCTGGGACCGGAAGGCGCGGCGCAATTGCAGTGGAAAATGGCCGAGCACGCTGTCGCGCGCGCAAGGGAGCTCGGCAAACGTCGCGCCATCTGTATCGAGATTCGTTACGAAGGAGGCGGAAAACGCCTGATGGCGGGATGGCTGGGTGCGACGCTGTCGTTTCGGAAGCAGGGCAGGGGAGACCTCGGCATTCGGATGGCGCACGCATTCGGCGAGGCATTCGGCGAAGGGGCGCCGCGGACTGTTCTCATGGGCGCCGATTGCCCCGGCATCACGGCCGACCTGCTTGGGCGCGCTTTTGACGCGCTGCAACAGAACAATGTCGTTATCGGTCCGGCCAACGACGGCGGCTACTACCTGATAGGACTGAAGAAGGCGGAGCCGAGACTTTTCGCCGGGATCGCATGGGGGACCGGCGAGGTGTTCGAACAGACGATGCGCGCCGCGAAGGAGCTTGGGCTTTCGACGGCGCTTGTTGACAGGCTCGACGACGTGGATCGAACGGAAGACCTTCATGTGTGGGAGCGGGAGACCGGCGAATCGGCGGCGCAGCCATGCGAGATGAGCATATCGGTCATAATTCCGGCGCTCAACGAAGCGGCCGACGTCGGCAGGGCTGTCGAAAGCGCGCAAAGCCTGGAGGGCGTTGAGGTTATCGTCGTCGACGGCGGCAGCGACGATGGAACCGCCGAGGCGGCGAGGTCCGCCGAGGCGAAGGTGATCGTCTCCGGACGCGGGCGCGGCGCCCAGATGAACGCCGGCGCCACCGAGGCGGCCGGTGAAGCGCTGCTTTTCCTGCACGCCGACACGCGCCTGCCCCAGGATTTTGGAGCGCACGTCCGCCGCGTGCTGGCGCGGCCGGGAGTCGTCGCCGGCGCGTTCGAGCTGGGAATCGATTCGCCGAGGCGCGGACTGCGGCTTGTCGAGCGCATGGCCAACCTGCGCTCCCGCATGTTGCAGATGCCGTATGGCGATCAGGCGATTTTCATGCGGGCCAGGCTATTCAGGGAGATCGACGGATTTCCGGAAATCCCGATAATGGAGGATTTCGAGCTGGTCCGCCGTCTGCGCAGGCGGGGCCCTATCGAGATTGCGCCCGCAGCCGTCGCGACGTCAGCGCGCCGATGGCTGGCGCTCGGCGCCATTTTGACGACCCTCAAGAACCAGACGGCGATCCTTGGCTACTTCCTCGGCGTCTCGCCGGCGCGTCTGCGGCGGTGGCACAATCATGGTCGGACGCGGCCATAGATGCGGAGGCCGAGGTCATGCCGAAAGCAGAGGCAACGGACGGAGAGACACTGCTTGCCCTGGGCGAGCACCTCAAGCGATTCATCACTATCACCGCGGGCCCTCGCATCGGCATGATCCTTCCGCAGACCTTCAACAGCGAGGGCTGCGACCACACCTTCGAAAAAACCATCGATTGGCTCAAGGCCAATGCCCTCGACGTCGACGCCTCCCTCAACCGGCTCCGCACCCGTGGCGCCGACTGCGACTGCCAGGTCATCACCGACGTTATCTACCGACTCGACGCGGAAGATGACTACTGAGCCCGCCTCGCTCTCCATGTGACCATGTCTTGCGGAAGTCGGGGTAGAGGGTGAGACCGCCGCAGACATTCGGTGGTTCCGGCGGAAGGAACGGGTGTGGTATAATGGCGCTCGAATTCTTATGGCGAATGATGGTGGCAAGACTCTTCGCGGGCGCGGCGATCGGTTCTCCGGCGCAGCGGTGTTTGCGCTGTTGGCGGCGCTGGTTCTGATAAGCCATGCGGGCACGCTTGGGGCCGATTTCGTTTACGACGACTACTTTCAGCTTGTCGAGAACCTCTCGATACGCGACCTGCGGAATATCCCGCTCTTTTTCACCGATCCCGCCAAGACGACAACGTCGATGATCTTCGAGGAGATCTATCGTCCGCTGCGCACGACCTGCTTCGCCGTCGAGTATCAGCTTTGGGAACTCAATCCCGCCGCATACCACGCCGTCAACCTGTTCTTTCACCTGCTGAATTCCTTCTTAGTGTTCCTGTTCATCCGGCGAATAATCGGCGCGCATGCTCCTGCGCTGATCGCCGCCGCTCTGTTCGCGGCGCATCCCGCCTTGACCGAGGATGTCTGCTGGATCTGCAGCCGGTCGGATCTTCTCTGCATGTTCTTCTATCTTGCCGCGCTCCTCGCTTATTTGCGCTCGCGCGAGGAGGCCGGGCGGCGGCGGGCGGCGTTTTATTGTGTCGCGCTTGCCGCGTCGGCGCTCGCGATGCTTTCGAAAGAGATGGCCGTGACCTTTCCGGCTGCGGTTGTGGCGATCGACTTCCGGCGCGAGGGCATGAAGGGTCAGACTCCAGGGAGATGGCTGGGCTACGCGCCGTTCGTCGTTTTAGCGGCCGTCTACCTTATCATCAGGATAAACATCATGAGTCTCTTCGCTCAACGGGCTCACTGGGGCGACACGCCGCTCGCGGCGGCCGCCATCATGGCCAAGTCCGTCGCCTACTACATCGGCATTCTCACGTATCCGTTCGGGCTGACGGTGTTCCCCGCAATCGACACGAATGTTTCTCTCCATGACGCTGCCGCGGTTTTTGCCGTGATGCTCGTCCTCGGCCTGATCGCGGCGGCTGTGGCCTTGCGGCGCAGGTGTCCGACGGCGTCGCTGGGCGTGGTCTTGTTTTTCATCCTGCTTTTGCCCGTCTCGAACATCATCCCGCTAAAGGCGATAGTCGCAGACAGGTTCGTCTATCTTCCGTCGCTCGGATTCTTCATGGTGGTGGCGGCTTCGGTTCAGCGAATATGGGCATCAGGAAATCCTCATTCCCGGAGGAACAAGGCGCTCCTGGCGGGCGCAATCGCCGCGATCGTGGTTCTTCTCTCGGTCAACACGATAGCGCGCAGCCTCGACTGGAGGACCAACGTTTCGCTCTTTGAATCCGCCGTCGAGGTCGCGCCCGACAACCCGCGTGCGCGCGCGGCGTTGGGCAAGGAGCTTTTTTCCCTCGGCGACCTTGAGGCCGCAGGGCGGCAGGCCGTGGCGGCGCTCGAGCGCGACCCGCGGCATCCCGGCGCACACAGCTTGCTTGGGAGGATCAACCACGAGCAAGGACGCATGGAGGAAGCCGAAAAGGAATTCAGGATCTCACTCGAAGGCGACCCTGACGACAACTATACGAACAACGCCCTCGGCACCATCTATAAAGACCGCGGCATGCTGGATGAAGCGCTGGCGCTGTTCGAAAGAAGCTCAAAGAAACAGCCGATAGTATGGAAAACCCTGAACAATGCGGGGAGCGTGCTGCTGGAAAAAGGCGAGTTAAGCGCCGCCCTCGAGTACTTCGACGAAGCGCTCGAAGTGAAGCCCGACAGCGTGGAGGCCGCTTACAACAAGGCGATCACGCTGCTCGGGCTGAACAGACACGCCGACGCGACCCGCTTCATCGAGGACTGGAGATCGAGGCGTTCCGACGAAGGCCGGTTGCTGACGCTGCTTGGTCTTGCCTATTCGCGCGGGGGAGATTACGAGGCCGCCATTAATGCCTATCGCCTTGCTCTTGAGGCGAAACCGGGCGACGTTCGCGCCTCGGCCTATCTGGCCGACCTGCACATGGGCCGGGGCGAATACGATAAGGCGGTATCTCTTTACAAGAGTGTTCTGAAGGCGCAGCCCTCCGGCGTCAGGGAGCGATTTCTGCTGGCTACCGCGCTTGAGAAAACCGGGCGGCTCGATGAGGCCGTCGAACAGATACGCGCCGCAATTCATTTCAGACCTGATGACGCCTCGCTTCGAGAAAAGCTTGCGGAGCTTCTTGAAAAGGTTCGGGCGCAAAGCGACCCGCAATCCGAAGGCGTGGGAATGAGACAAGGAGCCAAGAGCCCTTCCGTGCATACACCCGCTGTCTATGACTAGAAAGCATATGGCCTGATGGCCGGACGATGCGACAAGGTCGCCGCCAAGAGGGATGGGGGATAATGACATTTGAACAGACCAAGCGGCTGCTGGAGTCGGCCGGGCTGAGAACGATCGTGTTGCAGAGCGGGGGAGGAGAGGGCCGTTTGCTGGTTGCTCCCGATTTATCGGCCCGCATCATGGCCGTTTCGATGGGCGGCCCGAAGGGCGATAACTTCGGGTTTGTGAAGCCCGAGGCCGTCAAGAACCGGGGCAAGGACCCGCAGTTCAACGCCTATGGCGGCGCGCTCAGGTGGTGGGCAGGACCTGAGGGTGGGCAATACGGCGTCGCGTTTCCGCCCGGCACGAAGGAGTTTGACCTGGGCTCCTGGCATATCTCCGAGCAATACAACGGCAAGCCGTTCGAGGTGGCCTATCCGCGGCAGGGCTCCGGGGCTTCGGCGCTGATGGGGGCCGAGTTCAGGATCGCAAATGCCTCGGGCGCCCGGTTCCACATCGGCGTGTCGTGCCGGGTAAACATAGTCGAAAATCCGCTCGCGGGCGCGCAAACACGCAAACCCCCGCGAACCGGCCTCAAGCATTTCGGGTATCTTTCCGAGACGACGTTCGAGAATCTCTCCGACGAACCTTTGCGAAAGGAGACGGGACTCCTGAGCATATGGATGCTTGGGATGTACGTTGCGGGGCCGCGGACGTGGGTGGTCGCGCCGTTCGAGCGCAGCGGCGCCGGGAAGGTCGTCACCGACACGTATTTCAGCGAGGCCGGGATCGGCGGGGACAGGCTCATCGTGAATGAAAAGGCGGGCTACCTCATGTTTCGCGCCGACGCAAGGGAACGCTCGAAAATCGGGCTTTCGCGCTCGCGGGCGTCGTCGGTTATCGGCAGCCTCGATCTTTCGCGCAATCTCTTCACGCTCTGGCGATTTCCCGTCCGGCGCAGGATGCCATACGTCAATTCGCTCTGGGAGCGCCAAAGGTGGCCTTATGCGGGCGATGTGAGCAACGCCTACAACGACGATGGCGCCTTCGGCGATTTCTACGAGCTGGAATGTTCCTCTCATGCGCTCTCGTTCGCACCCAGCGAGCGATTCTGCTTTCCGCTGGAGATTCACCATTACAGCGGCGATCGCGGGCAGCTTTTGCAAGCCGCCAACAGATTGCTTGGCCGCAAGGTGAAGTGGGAGAGTCTTTAGGAGGGTCCGCCCCGGATCGATATTCATGCGCCATCCCGACGCCGCTCAATTAATTTGATAAATTGGCAAGAATGCGCTATAATAATATCGAGTAACGTCCCCCAAATCGGCCTTAGGAGGGTCCTGCCATGAAAGTGCTCGAACGTGCAAAATTTCTCCCTGTTTCGACCAGGCCCGAGAAGCCGCGTTGCGTCGAGACGCCGCCCAGCATCACAGGCATTTACCGCTTTTCGGTGAGGGCAAAAAAGCCGTTTGTGGTGGACATAGGCGCGCGCAAGATCGGCGATGTTCGTAGCCTCGAGGTCTTTCACGGATCGCCGATGTATATGGACTCCATGCATCGTTTCG